>JALHFC010000023.1 GCA_022839445.1 Pelotomaculum sp. | reverse complement strand
CCATATACCATTGCCTTTCCAGAGAGATTTACTTACCGGAAGATAAAAGAACAATCCCATTTTCCAAATATGAGACCGGTTTGTTGAAACATGGCGATGCAAACCCGGAGCATGAAAACTATAATTCCTTGACGGATTTTTCATTCAAGGACGGCAATATTGAGATCAGGATTCCCTGGCAGCTTCTTAATGTTATGGATCCATCTACAAAAGCAATTATGGGGGATCTGTACAAGAACAAATCAATTAAAGCGGATAATATCGAGGGAATGTATTTTGGCGCCGGGATTGTAAAAAACGGAACAGCTGCTGATTCACAAATCGGCATGAAATATTACTCGTGGCTACCTTGGGAATCACCGGCATACCATGAAAGACTAAAACCCTCATACTATATTTTACGGGATGCGTTTGCGACACAGGGGGACGGTTCTTTTGTGTCGTCTTAGACGACACAAAAGAACCGTCCCCCTGTGTCGCCCCTGTGTCGCTGGAGAAAATTTCCTTGACTTAGGGACTGGAGTATGCTATGCTTTTTGCATAAGAAACTATACTAAAATAAAGGTAGGCCGAGGCTTCCGCTTTAGGAGGCGCGGGGGAACCAAGTTTGGGGCGAATTTCTAAGGCTGTTACAGGGTTAATAACCTTCAGAATAGGGCACACCCGAGCCCGAGTCCGTCAGCTAACCTCGTAGGCGATGCGGGTCCAGTATGATTTTTATATACAAGGGGCCATAGATTTATGGCTTTTTCCAATTATACGGACGTGTGTCAATACGCCCAAGTGTCATATTTGCCTTCTGGCGTTTTTTCGGCCTTACCTAAAAGGGGAGGTCTTTTTTGTGTTTAAAAATTATTGCCGCGGAAAATGGGGACGGTACCTGGGATTGGGGTTGATTTTTGTTTTCCTTTTAACTATCACCGCTTGTGGCACAGCGGGGGACGGCAAACCCCGCCTGACTTTTGCCGATGTGAGCTGGGATAGCGTCCAGGTGCATAATCGTATCGCCGGATTTATAGTCCATCATGGTTACGGATACCCGGAGCCTAGACACGTTTTCGGTGAAAGTCTGCCTTTAGTCCAGGGGCTGGGCAATGGGGATGTAGATGTGTTGATGGAAAACTGGATCGACAACTGGCAGGAAGCCTGGGACAAAATAATGGCCCGGGGCACAGCCATCGATCTGGGACCGAACTTTCCTGACTCTACTCAGGGCTGGTATGTGCCAACTTATGTGATCAAAGGCGATAAGGAACGCGGTATCGAGCCCATGGCGCCTAACCTAAAGTCAGTGGAGGATATGCCCGGATACTGGGAACTATTTCAAGACCCACAGACGCCGGGTAAAGGTTGTTTCTATAATAGCCCACCTGGTTGGGTATGCACGGAAATCAATGAGATTAAGTTTGACGCTTATGGTCTCCACGAAAACTATGAATTATTCGGCACCGGCTCGCAGACATCCCTGGCCGCCTCCATGGTATCTGCCTACGAGAGAGGTAAACCCTGGATCGGGTATTACTGGGAACCGACCTGGATAATGGGAAAATTGGACATGACATTGATCGAGGAATCTCCTTATGACGAAGATGTCTGGGTGAATACCAAAGCCTGCGCCTATCCTGCCTCGGTGGTTAATGTAGCCATCCATAAAGATATGCAGGAGAAGGCGCCGGAACTAGTGGAGTTTCTAAAAAATTATACGACCACTTCAGCTCAAAACAATGAATTTCTAGCCCAAATGAGTGATAGCGGTGGGGACGCAGAAACAGCGGCTATCTGGTTCCTTAAAGAGCATCCTGAGGTTTGGAAAGAGTGGGTGCCTGATGATGTAGCAACCCGGGTAGAAAAGGCCCTGGAAGAGGTGAGCTAGATTGAAAAAGGCACCGGTTATCAAGGCCAGCAATCTGTCCAAAATGTTTGGTTCGGCTAATAAGTCATTAAATATAAATAACCCATCTGTCCGTACCCAAGCCCAGAACAATGGAGTAGTTATTGCCCTGTCCGGAGTTTCTTTCACCGTTAACCAGGGAGAAATATTTGTTGTCATGGGACTTTCCGGCAGCGGGAAATCAACTCTGATCCGTTGTCTGTTGCGTTTGATTGAGCCTACTACCGGGCAAATAGTAGTGAACGGTAAAGATGTAACTGCTATGGATGAGGCGCAGTTGCTGAATTTTCGGCGTACCGAGGTAGCTATGGTATTCCAGCATTATGGGTTGTTACCACACCGGACGGTGTTGGATAACGTATCTTTCGGCTTGAAGCTCCGTGGAGTACCGGTTAAGGAACGGGAAGAAAAGGCCATGGCGATGATTCGTAAAGTTGGGTTATCAGGTTGGGAGCGGAACTACCCCTCCCAGTTATCGGGTGGCATGCAGCAGCGTGTGGGAATTGTTCGGGCCCTAGCCCAGGAATCCGACATTTTCCTGATGGATGAACCTTTTAGCGGATTGGACCCGCTTATCCGGCGGGAGATGCAGGAACAGTTGTTGGAATTGCAGGCGGAGTTTGATAAAACCATCGTATTTGTTACCCATGACTTAAGCGAGGCGCTGCGTTTGGGTAACCGGCTGGCTATAATGAAAGATGGGAGCATTGTCCAGATAGGCGCCCCACAGGAAATCATGGCCCGGCCGGTGGACGACTATGTGCGCCGCTTTGTTGTGGACGAGCAGCGGTTGGCTCAGATAGCCGGTATAGGTAAAAAGCCCGTTGGGAAATTGCGTACTCTATCCGGCTTTTATACCGAACGGGTGGCCGCCGGTGGTGAAGAAGATGTTTCCTGAGCTGTTTCAATTTCATATCGCCCCCTATATAGATAACTTTGTGCAATGGCTTTTGCACGCCTGTGGACCGGCTTTTAGCGCTTTTACCAAACTGGTTATGAGCTGGCTGATCGGTATCGAGTATGGATTAATTGCTATTCCCTGGTGGGCCTGGTTGATACTGGTAGGGGTTATCGCCTGGCGCCAAACCCGGCGCTGGCAATTTGCCCTGGGGCTTTGTCTAATGGTGGTTACTATTGGGGTCCTGGGCCTATGGGAAGTGACCATGGAAACGTTGTCTATTGTAATTGTTTCTGTAATTTTCTCCCTAATTATAGGTATACCGCTTGGAATCCTGATGTCAGAGTCAGATCGGTCCAGCGCTCTGTTGACCCCGCTGTTGGATGCCATGCAAACTATGCCCAGCTTCGTCTACCTGATCCCGGCCTTGATGCTTTTTGGCCTGGGTAAAGTACCGGGAGTGGTGGCCACGGTGATCTATGCTGTGCCCCCGGTCGTCCGGCTAACCAACCTAGGTATGCGTCAGGTTTCAGAATCCGTGCAGGAAGCCGCCCTGGCCTTCGGGGCCGACCGCTGGCAAATGTTAAAGGAAGTGCGCCTTCCTTTAGCTATGCCTTCGATTCTGGCCGGAGTTAACCAGACCACCATGATGGCCCTGTCCATGATCGTAATAGCCAGCATGATTGGAGCCGGGGGGCTTGGGGGAAAGGTTTTATTCGCTACCAACCGCATCGCAGTAGGAGACGGTTTTGAAGCTGGATGGGCGATTGTGGTCCTAGCCATCGTTATCGACCGCCTGACCCAAAGTCTAGCCCACCGCTGGCAGGTACCCTCTTAAGACACAGGGGGGACACAGGGGGACGGTTCTTTTGTGTCGTCCTTGACGACACAAAAGAACCGTCCCCCTGTGTCCCCCCTGCTTAAAGCAGCCCCAGGTACTTTTCAAAAAACGCCATCAGTTTTTCTATCACACCTTGTTTTTTGACTGCCCGGCCAGCGCCGGAAAAGCGTGAAACGGGCGGTAGGATTTTGTCGATGTCCGTGCCGGTGGTTTTCATTGCGCCGTCGCGGAATGAACCCGCTACAAACTTGCGCGTTTCCTCCGGCTTTAGACTTTCGTCTTTGATAATTGCCGACAAGTCGGTTTCTTTTTGTTCGGCAACAAAAACGCGCCAGTCATCGTCCACCTGGGTGGAAATATTAACCCGGTCGATAAATATTTCGATCAGTTCCTTCTTGCTGCGGAGTTCAATGCTGGAGCTGATAGCTTTATCAATAGCCACACGAATACTCTTGTCGGTGCGGTTGGATTCATGATATTTCGCCACAAGCATAAGAATATAATCAATATTTACTTCTATCTGCTTGATCAGCTCAATTTCAAAAACAATGTCCTCATTTATGTTTTCCTTGTCAGCATCTTTTCCCTTTGTGAAATCCTGGTAAAGGTCAATGTAGATACTTTGATAATCTTGAAAATCACGATCGGACAGAATTTCGTTGCCTGCAAAATCATCAAATGCCGTGAGGATGTTTTTCAGCCGCAAAATTGCGCCAAAAAGCCGGATAAAGTCCTTCTGCGCCTCTTCACCGGTAATCGCCCCGCCCATAGGATGCGCTGTTTGCAGGGTTGCAATCAGTTCCACATATCCCGGCACGCGCCGGCCGTCCTCGTTATAGCCATGGTAGTATTCATCATACGTTTTCATCAAGACGACGCCGCCGGCCTCTTTGTCACCAAAGATAGCAATGGCTTCATCTGTCGCCTGCTTTAGGTCACGGAAGCAGATGATGTTGCCGAAGGTCTTGACAGAATTTAAGATCCGGTTAGTCCTGGAAAATGCCTGCAAAAGTCCATGCTGTCGCAGGTTCTTATCCACCCAAAGTGTGTTTAGCGTGGTGGCGTCAAAGCCGGTCAAAAACATATTGACCACAATCAGCAAATCGACCTCACGGTTTTTTACCCGTAGGGAGAGATCCTTGTAATAGTTCTGAAATTTATCCGCCGGCGTGTCAAAATTGACGCTAAAGGTCCGGTTGTAGTCGGCAATGGCGGCGTCCAGGAAATCGCGGGAGGTTGAATCCAGCTTGTCCGTTTCAAAGCCCTCGTCCGGCAGGGCATCCTCCGGGTCATCCTCGTTGGCGCTAAAGCTGAAAATTGTCGCCACGGTAAGCTTGCGGTTTCGTTCCTCCAGTTGCTTTTTGAACTCGGTGTAATACTTCATCGCCACCGGGATGGACGCCACGGCAAAAATGGAATTAAAGCCCGCCACGCGCTGCCCTTTGAGAGAATAGAAACTGTTACGCTTGGTTTTTTGATCAAAGTGGTCAAGGATATAACTGGTCACCTCGCGGATACGCTCCGGCGCGGACATGGCCTTTTCGATGTCGATGGCGCGGACCTGCGCATCTATTATGTCGTCCCCAATTTTCACCGTGTTGACGTAGTCAATGCGGAAAGGCAACACGTTGCCGTCGTTGATGGCATCCACGATTGTATATGTATGGAGCTTGTCGCCGAACGCCTGCGGGGTGGTGCACAAAAACGGGTTGCCGCCGCTGCCCGCGTTCACAGCAAAAATCGGCGTGCCGGTGAAACCGAAGAGGTGGTAGTTCTTGAACGCCTTGGTGATTTTCCGGTGCATTTCGCCGAACTGGGAGCGGTGGCACTCATCGAAAATCAAAACAATATGCTTTTTAAAAACTTCATGGGATTTATTTTTGCCGGTAAATACAGCTAGTTTCTGGATGGTTGTAATGATAATTCGGGCGTTGGGATCTTCAAGCTGCTTTTTTAGCACCTTTGTAGAAGTGTTGCTGTTGGCTGCGCCTTTTTCAAAACGGTCGTACTCTTTCATTGTCTGGTAGTCAAGGTCTTTGCGGTCGACGACAAACAACACCTTGTCGATATAGGGCAACGCGGTGGCAAGCTGCGCTGTTTTGAAGCTGGTCAACGTCTTGCCCGAGCCGGTGGTGTGCCAGATATAACCGCCCGCTTCCACTGTGCCGGTTTTTTTGTAATTGGTGGAAATCTCTATACGATTTAGTATCCGCTCGGTCGCCGCGATCTGGTAGGGGCGCATGACCAGCAACAGTTCCTCCGAGGTAAACACGCAATAACGGGTCAGGATATTTAAGAGGGTGTGCCTGGCAAAAAAAGTCGTGGTAAAGTCCACCAGGTCGGCAATTACGCGGTTGGAACCGTCCGCCCAGTAGCTGGTGAATTCAAAGCTGTTGCTGGTTTTTTTGCTCTTGCGCCGGCCACTTTCTCCAGATTCCTTGATGTGCTGATTGCGGGTGGTGTTTGAGTAATACTTGGTATGCGTCCCGTTGGAGATGACGAATATCTGAACATACTCATACAGCCCCGACGCCGCCCAAAAGCTGTCCCGCTGGTAGCGCTTAATTTGGTTGAACGCCTCACGGATGGCCACACCACGGCGCTTCAACTCAATATGGACAAGGGGCAGCCCGTTCACCAGTATGGTCACATCATAGCGTGTTTGGCGCGCGCCGCCGGGTTCCTCGTACTGGTTAAGCACCTGCAGGCGGTTGTTATGAATGTTCTTTTTGTCAATGAGAGAGATGTTTTTGGTACTGCCGTCGTCCCGTTTGAGGATTTGCACATGGTCATCCTGAATCTTGCTGGTCTTCTCTACAATACCCTCATTCGCCCCGGCGATATTCTGGGTAAAAAACCTGTCCCACTCCTTGTCGGAAAAGGTAAAGTGGTTGAGCAATTCAAGCTGACGGCGCAGGTTGGCAATCAAAGCCGCTTCATCTGTGACATTGATGTACTCATAGCCCTGCCCGCATAGCCGACTGATGAAATCTTTTTCCAGCGCCGCTTCACTCTGATAGTCTGCGGCGCGATATGCTTCCGGGGCATATTCAGCAACGACGGTGGCTTCGTTGGAAGCGGCCACGATATTATATTTAATCATTATATCACCTCCTTAAAGGTCAACAGCTTATCGCGGTAGTATTCATACTGCCTGCGCCGCGCCGCAATTTCGGCGGGCAAGCCTTGGGTGATGTCGTTGACCAGGGTATCGAAGCGGTCAAGGATGGCGACGATGCGCTTTTGTTTGGCGAGGGGTGGGAGGGGGATTCTTACCTTGCTCAATACATTTGCATTGAATTGTGGCTGTCCACCACTATTGCTAACAAGCAAACTTGCCTGTTGCCAATAATATCTGCTTTGGGCAAAATGCCAATAATAGCTTGGTAATATGTTATTATCTATAAACCTTATTCTTATTAAAAATGAAGCATAACAAGCCTTTACCTTCTCATCAAATAACAGGGTTTTACCAAAAGTTGCTCCTGTTCTCGCGACAAGCAAATCTCCGTTCCGAAGCAAATAATCATTATCATCACCTTTTATATTGACGAATTTTTCATCACCGTGCCTGAGTTTTCCATTTTCGTTTATATCGGTTATTCTTATAAATCTCGCATTACCATAATCTTTCGCTTTGTTTGTATATCCATATTTGAATTTGCAAACCTCACCTAACATTTTCCGTACCACGTTGTCGCTGAAAGTCAATAGTTCATCCCTGTAATAATCATATTGCTTTTTTCTGGCCTCCAGCTCTGCCTCCAGCTCCGCCTCCAGCTCTGCCTCCAGCATAGTAAATTTGTCAAGGATTCGGACGATCTCCTGTTGGACTGGCAGCGGGGGGACGGGGATTAGTGCATTTTCAATGCTTTTCAATTTCAAACCAAATCTCGAAACACCATTCGCCATTCTTGAAAAATAACGCCTGGTAGTGTTTGATTGCAACACATAGTTTAAGTATTTCCCATCGATATTGCTAATGGGCGTTAAAACCGCCAGGTGGTACCCGCAAACAACATCATCAAAATCTTTGAGTACATAGGCAGACTGCGCTATATCCTCTCTTGTTTCGCTGTCTTTAGTTAAAAGGACTTGCCCTGCACGCAATACGAATTTCTGGTATTCGCTGTCGTTTACGCTACCGTCCATAAAACCACTAATAAGTTCAGCGGTGATATACTGGTTATTATAGACATCCATATAATTGCATAACTTGACAGGGCGCTCGTTTTTTACAAGGACTTTGTCTACTCCACTCGAGAGAACTTCGCAAATACCGTCGATGCCACCTAGGCGCTTAAACTCCACCCCATCCGGGCATAGCTCCGCAATCAAATCATCCAGCCTGCTCATGCGTCCGCCCCCTCTATTTCCGCAATAATGGCGGCTATTTCTTCCCGCAGCACGTTTTCACGGGCAACGATGGCTTCAATCTCCGCGTTTAGCTTTTTAATATCAACAACCTCCCGCGTATCTTCCTGTTCCACATAGGAGGACACAGAAAGATTATAATCCTGGGCGGCAACTTCGTCGTTTCCGGCTAGGCGGACAAAATAGTCTTCGTTGGTGCGGGCTTCATAGGCGGCGATGATTTTAGCGATGTTCTCACTAGTTAGTTTGTTGCTGTTGGTGACCTTGACGAACTCGCGGGAGGCGTCGATAAAAAGGGTACTGTTCTCTGGCTTGGACTTTTTTAGCACCATGACGCAGGTGGCGATGCTGGTGCCGAAGAACAGGTTGTCCGGCAGTTGGATCACGCAATCCACATAGTTGTTGTCGATCAGGTACTTTCTAATCTTCCGCTCCGCGCCGCCGCGGTACAGGATACCGGGGAAGCAGACAACCGCCGCCGCGCCGCCCGTGGCCAGCCAGGAAAGGCTGTGCATGATAAAGGCCAGGTCGGCTTTGGATTTCGGCGCCAGCACTCCGGCAGGTGAAAAACGCGGGTCATTGATGAGCAGCGGGTTGCTGTTCCCGGCCCATTTAATCGAGTAGGGCGGGTTGGAAACGATCGCTTCAAAGGGCTCGTCATCCCAATGGAGCGGGTCAGTTAATGTATCGCCGTGCCCGATGTCGAACTTGTCATAATCAATGTCGTGCAAAAACATATTGATCCGGCAGAGGTTGTAGGTAGTAATGTTAATTTCCTGACCAAAGAAACCCTGGCGCACATTCTCCTTGCCCAGAATCTTGGCGAACTTCAAAAGCAAAGAGCCGGAACCGCAGGCGGGATCATACACCTTATTGACTTCTGTTTTGCCCACTAGTGTAAGGCGGGTCAGCAGCTCGGACACCTCCTGCGGGGTGTAGTATTCACCGCCGCTCTTGCCCGCGTTTGAAGCATACATACCCATCAAGAATTCATAGGCGTCGCCGAAAGCGTCAATCGTATTGTCCTTGTAATCGCCCAGCTTCATCTCACCCACGCCGTTTATCAGCTTGACAAGCCGCTCGTTTCGTTTGGCAACTGTGCCGCCCAGCTTGTTGCTGTTTACATCGATATCATCAAACAGCCCTTTGAGATCGTCCTCGCTGCCGGCGCCTTGCGCCGAGGCTTCAATGTTCTTGAATACCTTTTCCAGCGTTTCGTTCAGGTTTTCATCATCTACGGCGCGGCGGCGCACATTCTCAAAAAGCTCGCCGGGCAGGATGAAAAAGCCCTTGGTGGCGACAAGGTCCTCACGGGCTTGCTCCGCCTCCTGGTCGGTTAACTTGGCATAATCAAAGGCTGTGTCCCCGGCTTCCTGCTCGCCGGCATTGATATATCCGGCCAGGTTCTCCGATATGTAGCGGTAGAACAGCATACCCAGGACATACTGTTTAAAGTCCCAGCCGTCCACACTCCCGCGCAGATCGTTGGCGATATTCCAAATGGTGCGGTGCAGCTCTGCACGTTCTTGCTCTTTTCTGCTATCCATAAATGCTTCCCCTTTATTCGTTGTTTTATCTCAGGTCCATAATCTTCCTCCGTATAGTATAGCATATCAGGGGTGACACAGGGGGACGGTTCCCCTGCTCCTTCCTGGAGTTAGGTCCTAAGTTGAATCGCTATCCCGGAAATCTGTTTTTGCTTGTCTGCCGGAAGTTGATCAATATAGTTTTTTAAGCATAACCGCAAAGTCTGTTCGGACTCGGATAAATCCACGGCTTGAATGCACAATTTGTACGAGTGACGTTTAATCAGCGCGGCGATCTCAAACTCCCCAAGGATACCGAGAGCCAAAATAATTTCACCTTCGCTCAATTGGGCATCAAACAGTACATCTTCAAAATCATCAAAGGACTTTACCTTTTCTTTTATGAGCGCAAGCTTATCCGATGAATACCGGCATAGCAATAATTCATCAATTAGTTTTCGGTAGTCTTCATCGTCCATCTTTACACCGGACAAAAACTCGATTTTAGGCTTCGATTCCGGATATGCCGGTGATACAAACACTTTACCGAGAGTGTTCATCTTGACTGCACGGGCAATATTTGATGTGATTTGCGGCAGGCTTTTTTCAATGTATCTTCGCAGGGAAAGGTTTGCAACATCCAGATCCTCAAGCATTTTCCCAGTTGCCTTTCCGATCGTTAAAGCAAGTGAACAACCGGCGTCTTTCGACAGTTCATGGTGCAGGCGCCGCGCCTCATCTTCTGAAATATCCAACTTTACAACGCTGCGGTTTGCAAGCGAACACCCTAATGCCACCGTCAATACCTGCTCAAATATATTAATCAACAAATCCTTGTACCCCTCATCATATCCACAAAGCAAATAATGGATATCCTCGCCGGCAAAATGCTTGCAAAATTCATTTTCTAAAAATAATCTCTCAACATATTTTTGAATAAACTCAACTCCCGCCAGATCGGTGACAGGGTTGCAAAGCTGGTAATCGATAGATGCAGGTGATTCATGGGCTTCGAAATCCGGATTGTATGATTTAAAAAAGACTCCGATGCCATTATCGCTGAGCGTTGCGTTATAGGTGTAGTTTGAGCTTTTTACTTTATTCTTTTTTGCCAACTCATAAAAATGTTTCGCGGTATGAAGTTTAACGTTGATTAATTTTCTGCCTTTTTGGTACATTTCAAAAATCGTTGCCGTCTTAAGTTCACCGACCGCTGAACCGGCGCAGGGCAACGTTTTTAAGTATAGACCTATTGTATATAGGTTGGATTTCATAATCTTTTCGGCTGCTTCCACCCTTATCGAACTACTTTCACCTCGGGTGTATCTTTCACTTTTATACGCCAAAAGCCTTATGCATTGCAGCTGTATATTTTCAATATCGGAATCACATAAAATTCCACGGGCATATGCCTGTTGAAAAATCGAGGCAAAATAGAATTCGCCGCTCAAATTTCTGCTATCTATGATCTGCCGCTTTTCAATATTCGCCATCCTTGACCCCCTCATCGCACACCGAATCCTCCGAATAATCCGGGGCGTGTCCGAACCGCAAATTGCGCGCCATGCCAGCCAACTCCCGCCCTGCAAGCAACTCAAGCGACCCCTGACATTTGCCGTCAAAACTATTTTTCATGAATTTTATCAAATCATCATCGTTCATTAGATCAAACGTTTCGTTTTTGTAAAAATAAAACATTTCAGTAAGCTTGTGAAGTGTTTCGGCATAGTTGTGCATCGAAATAAAAGGGGAGTTGCAAAATTCTTTGATTATTTTATTAATGACACCGCCTCCAAATTCGATACGACCGTTGCTTTTCAAGGCCAAAGTACGCGTTTCAACCAGTTCAACTGCATCGCCATAGGACAAGATTAATCCGAACCGGGCGGTATATTCGTTGCTTTTTTCAACCTCCGCTACCGCTTGTTTTTGTATTGGCAATGAAGAAATATTCATAATATCAAATGACAACAATATAAAAAACCAAAGATTTTATAAAAATGCCCGAAAACTATTGACACACCGGACAGAGTATGCTATGGTATAGTTGTGAGGTTGTATGCTCATATCAAATACCATATTATATAATAACATTCGCAAGCAAAAAAATCAACTCGAACATATAAAACTAGGGTGAACATATATGTTCGCCTTGGGGTGACACAGGGGGACGGTTCTTTTGTGTCGTCGAAGACGACACAAAAGAACCGTCCCCCTGTGTCACTGCGCTAAATTGTGCCGTAGCCCTAAATGTTTTCTTGTCTTATCATCATCGCTTTTTATTCCTTTTTATTTGCTTGAACGCTTGCTTCATTTCTGCCTTGCTCCCAAAGATACGGTTAATTTTTTCATTCTCACGCTGGCGAGCATTCAGCCCATCATAGGTCATCTCGCGTTGCAGCTTCAGATAGCTTGCAAAACGTTTTTCTGGTAGTATTCCGTTTTTGATTGCCTGTCTGACGACGCAACCGGGTTCATTTCTATGGGAACAGTTCTTATATTTACATCCCAAGGCAAGTTCTTCTATATCCTCAAAGGTTGCCGAAAGGTCACCTTTGAAAATCTGCAACTCGCGCATACCAGGAGTATCAATCGCGATACCGCCGTTTGGAAGCAGAAGCAATTGACGATGGGTGGTAGTGTGTCTGCCCCTATCGTCATCCTCGCGAATTTGTTTTGTAGCAAGAATATCTTGCTCCATCAGCCGATTAATAAGCGTTGACTTACCAACGCCTGACGAGCCAATAAAAGCAATGGTTTTACCAGGCTGGATATACGTCTGAATCACATCCAGGCCATCGTAGTTTTCGGCGGAGCAAACCACCACATCCACGCCCATAGCCACAGATGCCACTTCGTCCAATATTAGCAATATATCCTTACATAAATCTGATTTCGTCAAAACAATGATAGGAGTTGCCATGCTATCCCATGCAATTATCAGATACCTTTCCAATCGCCTGAGATTGAAGTCGGCATTGAGAGACATACAAATAAAGATGATATCGATATTTGCAGCAATAATCTGTTCCTCATTTGCCGTGCCTGCCGCTTTGCGAGTTAATCTACTTTTTCGGCTTAGTATATGTTGTATGATGGCGTGCCCGCTATTAGCGTCTACTCTGTCAACCATCACCCAATCACCAACCGCCGGAAACTCAGCTTTGCCATCTGCATAATAGGCAAATTTCCCTGAAACAACGGCACTCAACTCACCATATTCTGTGATAACTTTGTATTGTTCACGGTGCTGCTCGGAAACACGTGCTATAAACAGGCACCCATATATTACCGATTCATCTATAAAATGGTCGTTGAGTCCAATCTTTTTTAAATCTAAAGCCATTATTTAATCCTCCAAAATTGATATAGTTTTTATCTTGGAGGGCACTGCTTTATATTTTTACAATTCCCTCCTTTTTGAATGGAATTTCCACAATCTCCAATAAATTTTTGAGTACCATAAATATATTTCCTTTCATTTTGGTTTTTCTATAATTCCCATTTTTCTACACAATCAATAATACCATACAAATATAAATTTCTCTATCACCATTAAAAACAAGCGGCAATCCCGGTCAATGACACAGGGGGACGGTTCTTTTGTGTCGTCGAAGACGACACAAAAGAACCGTCCCCCTGTGTCACCCCTGTGTCAAAGCATTATATCAAATCTAGCGTTTACAATTATGGCAGAATAAAAGTATACTTGAAACATTAAAAACAAAATTAGAAGGGAAGTAATACAAATGAATGACG
>JALHFC010000182.1 GCA_022839445.1 Pelotomaculum sp. | reverse complement strand
TGCGTTACTGGTTGGCAGCCTGGTTTTCAAGGTACCCATCCGCGGCAGCTTGCTGGAACTTTACTTGTTGACCTTATTCTTTATCACCGCTTCCCTGGGGCTCGGCATTTTAATTTCAAATGTCGCCAAATCACAGATGCAGGCCATGCAGATGTCTTTCTTTGTTATGCTGCCAAGCATCCTGCTGTCCGGCTTCCTGTTTCCCAGAGAGGCCATGCCGCTGATCATCCAATATATTGGCAACCTTATTCCCATGACTTTTTACCTGCCCATCATCCGGGGAATCGTTTTAAAGGGAATCGGTTTTCCGTACCTGATTTCCCAGGTCGCGGCCCTGCTGGTTTTTACCGTGGTATTGATAGCCTTGAGCATTATCAAATTCAAGAAGCAAATCGCGTAAGAATTTGCCGCCTGCGCCGGCATGAAATATTGATTTGCATAAAAATATGAAAGTGGTGTTTTCATGGAGGATTACAGGCAAAGAGTAACCGATGCTTTAAGAGAACTGGCTGCTGTACGTGGTTTTTGCGGGGTCACCGTAGACGAGTTGGCCGCTCATACCGGGATCAGCAAAAGAACAATATACCGGTATTTTAAGAACAAAGAAGAAATGGTTAATTCAGTTCTGGAAGACTTTATATCTTCCGTGGAACAAAAAATAACGGAGGCATTGAACTCTTCAGACGATCCTGTGGAAATGATTACCAATACAATAAAAGTATTGATTGAAAATATAAAAATGCTTCAGCCGGTAGCCTTGCACGACCTGCAAAAATACTACCCTCACCTCTGGGAAAAAATTGAGCGCTTTCGCGCCGGGAAAATCCATCAAATATTTGGAAAGATTTTATTAGAGAATAAAAATAGTTGTTTCCGGGAAATCAACCCCGATATTATTACCGTTGCCCTGTTGGCTAGCGTTAGAGCCGTGGTCAATCCAGGTTTTATAATGGAAAACAACCTTTCCCCGGAAGAAACCATCAATTCGTTGTTTACAATTTTCCTGCACGGAATCGTCCGCCAAGCCCCGGGACAATGACAATTAGGGGGGAAGCAAGGGGAGTTCTTTTTGCTTCCCCTTGCTTCCCTTCCCCCGTGTGAGTTTACTCTACTAATTGGCGCATTTCCTCGTATCCCAGGTCTACCAGTTCTTCAGGCGTTTTAAATGACGTCCAGTCCTCTTCTTTTACCGGAAGATAATTGCCCATCGGATCTTGGCTATAAAATTCAACCGTATCGTCTTTAATTACGCCCATCCAAAAAAAACCGGCCTTAATTTTTAAAAATTCATTACATTCATTGGGCTTGTCAATATATTGCAGCAACTCCTTATTCCAAAGCTCGATATTCTTCTCGGCTTTTTGTATCTGATCCGGGGATAGTTTGTCCCTGTTTTCTTCCAGGTATTTCATTTTGCCTTTTTGTACAGGAAAATCCCCGGGAGTTTTATAAACAGGAATAAGGGTAACTTTTGTTGAAAATTCAGCTTCCACCTGGGAATCGGTAATATTTTGTGAAAGCAGGGAAACGTCGGTTTCTACGATACGGTAATGCTGATCGTATTTTTTGCTGAGAAAATCTTTTACTTGTTTCTCCAGTTGATAAGTTAAATGGTCCTCGTCGAATACTTGGGATACATACCATTTTTGGTTGGGATGCAAGGAGGGAAGTACGGCGTCGGTCTCGTATTGTCTGACAACCACCTTGCTTATCGAAGAACCGGCGGGACCGGTAGAAGTCGCCCTTTCAAACCTAACTTCATATTCCCACGTATCTTCCTCTATTTTAGTTTCTTTGGTTATCTCAAAATGCTCAACCCAGGGACTGGATACCCCGGTCACCCACCCAAAACCTTCAAAATCGGAAAGACTTTGTTCTTTTAGTTCCGGCGACAGTACGGCGTACTGCAACGCGCCATTACGATCCTTGACACCCTGCGCCCATTTTTCCGCAGCTTCTTTCGGTGTTGTGGGGGTCAACGCTTCTTGCAAGAGCCTGACCTGTTGTTGGAGCGAATGTAGCTTTGGCGCGTTAATCCATACGCTTTTCGTTTTTTCCACCCATTTAACTTCAGCGCCGAGGGCTTCGGCAATGCAACGCACCGGCGCCATCACTCTATCGTTAACCAACTGCGGGGCAACATCTGTTTCGACAACACGCCCGTTGACAAATAAGTCAATGGGTTTGTCCGCAAAAGCTGCATTAAGAAAAGCTAAAAGTAGAACAATGACTCCAACACCTACCAGTAATTTGTTTTTCACTTGGTAAAT
>JALHFC010000181.1 GCA_022839445.1 Pelotomaculum sp. | reverse complement strand
CTGGACATGGTCGGCAGCCCGGCGGTGCGCCAGAAAGCTCAAGAAAGGCTGGAGCAAATTGACCGGGGAGCAAGAGACTTTTACTTTTAAAAAGGTGTTATGAGGCTGTTGCAAAAGTAGGGGCACGGCATGCCGTGCCCCTACGAGTGGTATGACCCACCCACGAGGGTTATCGCGCTGGGCGGCGCCGCGGAGGGATATGGAGGTCCATAGGGTTATCGCGGCACAATGCCCCATTGGTACCGCGCAGGTCCACCGTGCCCCTACAGGGGGGTGTGGCGACGTGCTTGGGGATACGGCATGGCGCCGGGTCGTATTGTACCGATCAGTCTTATCCGGGCCGAAAATATCAAGTGGAGCGAATCGTATCCACAAGCGGGGTAAAAGAAGGCATCTGCCGTGTATTTGTGCCTCACACCACCGCGGGCCTGACAATAAATGAAAACGCCGACCCCACAGTGCCGGCGGACATACTCATGGAGCTAAATAAAATTGTGCCGTTTGACGATGGATACAGGCATACCGAGGGAAATTCCGCAGCCCATATAAAATCCTCCCTTGTCGGTGTGGACCTTACTGTTTTTGTCACCGGCGGCAGGCTTTTGCTGGGCACCTGGCAGGGCCTGTTCTTTTGTGAATTTGACGGCCCCAGGCGCAGGAAGGTCTTTGTTAAAGTCACAGGGGAATAATAATCAGGCCAGCTTAATTTTATATGGCGTGCCATTTCCCGGAAAGTACTGTAATTTGAATAAATCGAAATCCCAGCCGTCAAAAAATCTATTTGCCGACTGTACACCGGACTGGAACAGCTGGTCCTTATGCTGGTGAATTACTTCAAAATCCGTGGTCTTAACCCCCAGTGAGGGAATGGAAATGGTCCGGACACTGCTTTTGGGGTCCAGCTCATGCAGTTTATCGTGAGCCTCCATCATCGTGGACAAGGTGGCCTTAAAAAGGCTGAAAGGGTTTTTGATGTGCGGGGGATTAATTTCTTCCGGTTCTACTATTTTAAAGCCGAATGTAGGCCATGCCGGCGTCCCGTCACCGTCAAATATCCAGACCGGGAAGTTGCTCAAGACGCCCCCGTCAATGATATAACTGAACTTTTTTTGCTTGCTTGAGTCGCTGTATAAAAGTCTTGACGGTTCATAAAAGAAAGGAAGGGAAGCGCTCATTCTTACTGCTTTACATACATCCAGATCGTCAGGTTTGATATTGTAGTCCCGGATGTCATATGGCAGTCTCAGGAGTTTGCGCCTGGAAACATCCGTGGCGATAACCACCAGCTTGTACCGGCAAACGGGGTCGTTGGCAAAATCATTTAAGACCAGATCTTTAAAAGTATGAATCCCTTTTGCCGCAAGATTTTTACGAATCCAGGTTTCAAGATAATCACCTTTGAATACGCCGTTTACAAACCAGAGACTTAAGGCCGGTCCCACATAAGGGATGCGGCCCAGACAGTTTTTGTCTTTAAAAAGACTGAAATCGATATTCCATACCAGTTCTCTGATTTCCTCCGCTGAGTATCCTGCAGCAACCAGGGAAGCAATAATTGCCCCGGCAGAGGTACCGGCAACGTTTACCCAGGTATATCCTTTTCTTTCGGCCTCGTAAAGCGCTCCCAGCATACCCAGCGCTTTAACGCCGCCCCCCTCGAAAATCGCGTTTGCGCGCATTGTCACTTTTAATCAACCTCCTCTCCAAGTATAGTTTATTGTAAGTTATTTTATAATGTGACAAAAACGCCGGTCCATTGGCGCCCCGCGCGATCCGTAGGGGCAAGGCATGCCGTGCCCCTACAGGGGATGTGGCGACGCGCGTGGGGATACGGCAATCCATTGGGGCCCACAGGTCGCCGGGGACGAACTTTTTTGTGAAAACGATAAAACTTATGCTTGACAGAACCCATGTTTGGGTTTAATATGTGGGTACAAACACATGTACGGGTTGCGGAGGGGTTTACAATGGCAGAAAGAGTTTACGGAAAGAAAAGCAGTTATGCAGGCATTGCGCCCAGTACCAGCTTTGTAGAAAAAGTGCTCGGGTGGCTGGAAAAAGACGATCAGGAAGTGGATAAAGTGGCCGCTTACGGCCTGTGCCTGGCAACTGTTACATATTTTTTGGCCAGGTTGTTTCAATAAGTTTATCTTATGTTATTATGATCATAAACATAAATTGTTTCCGTTATGGTGTAAGGTATTCCGCTAAAAGGAGGGGTTTTGTTAATGAAGCCAAACGATATCTTTGGAAATAATGCTGATAAATATGAGGAATGGTTCAAAGAAAATAATTTTATACTGGATTCTGAGATAAGTGCGATCAAAAAGCTTCTTCCTGTCTTTGAGAAAGGTATCGAAATTGGTGTAGGTACAGGCATATTTGCTTCATTACTTGGTATCAAAGATGGTGTGGAACCTTCAGTAAAAATGAGAGAAAAGGCTGCAGCGAAAGGTATTAATGTTATTAATGCCAAAGCTGAGAAATTGCCGGTTGCCGACAACACTTACCAGTTGGCATTAATGGTTACAGTCGATTGCTTTCTTGACGATGTATTACGGGCGTTTAGAGAGGTGAGGAGAATACTTGCCGATGATGGTTATTTTATTGTCGCATTTATTGACA
>JALHFC010000180.1 GCA_022839445.1 Pelotomaculum sp. | reverse complement strand
CCCGGTTAATATTTCCGGGCATAAAAAAGAAAGCCCCTTTGGGCTCACCTATTTGCCGGGATGCGCATTTTGCCCCCGGCTTTTATTATGGGAACAACTTTAGAATGGGAAGTATTAAACGCCCACTGCTCTTTTCATCCCTTTTACCGGAATATTGGCTACCAGCGCTACCGTATTGCCCTTGGAATCCAGATTTACTTCCAACGCCTCCTCGTCGATATCCATGTAGTTTGAAATAACCTGAATCATATCGGCTTTTAGGGCGTCGATCACTTTTGGCGATATGCTGGCCCGGTCATGCAACAGGACCAGGCGCAACCTTTCTTTAGCAACATTCTTACTCCTGTTTTCCTTGCCAAAGAACTTCATTATTAAATCCAGCACGGCCGCTCCCCCTTTCCCCGGTTAATTCAGGCCTATAATTCTTTTTAGTCTTTTAAAGAACCCGCCTTCTTCTTCCAGGCTCATAACAGGCACTTCCTCGCCCTGGATGCGGCGGATAATATTCCGGTAGGCCTGTCCTGAACGGGAGTTCTGGTCCTGCACCACCGTTTCGCCGCGGTTGGTAGTGATTACAATCATCTCGTCCTCAGGAATAACACCCAAAAGATCAACGGCAAGTATATCTATTATATCATCAATGCTCATCATGTCCCCATGTTTGACCATCGTGGGGCGGATACGGTTGATGATTAATTTTGGTTCGCGAAGGTCGGCAGCTTCCAAAAGACCGATAATCCGGTCGGCATCCCGCACCGCTGAAACCTCCGGGGTAGTGACTACAATAGCCCTGTCGGCCCCCGCGATCGCGTTCCGGAACCCCTGCTCAATGCCGGCCGGGCAGTCGATAAGGATATAATCAAACTCTTTTTTTAATTCCTCACACAACTGCCGCATCTGATCCGGATTTACAGCTGTTTTATCTTTGGTTTGAGCGGCGGGCAACAGGTGCAAACCATCCAGGCGCTTGTCTTTGATCAAGGCCTGGCGCAGGCGGCAATTATTACTGGTAACATCAACAAGATCATATACAATCCTGTTTTCCAGACCCAATACGACATCGAGGTTTCTTAGACCGATATCCGCGTCGACCAGGACCACTTTATAACCTGCCGAAGCCAGACCAAAACCGATATTGGCAGTGGCGGTAGTTTTCCCCACTCCCCCTTTGCCGGAAGTTACTACGATTACTTCGCCCATTGTATTAAGATCCCCCTCTTATAAAGTCATAAAACGACAGATGCAATTTTTAAAAGCCGCAGCCCGGTACTAGGCGTTTTCCCCTGGCGTTCATAAGCGGTCTTTAAAAGCCTCAATGGTAACAATACCGTCTTTTATCCGCGCCATCTCGGGATGACCGGCGCCAACTGCTTCGTTGTCCGGCGGGCGGGTGATATGGTTGGCAATCCGAAGCTGTGTGGGCTGAAGGCGGAAGGCCAGCACTACGGCGTCTTCGTCCCCGCTAGCGCCGGCATGGACAACGCCCCTTAAAGCCCCCATAACTATAATGTTACCCGCCGCCGACACCTCGGCGCCAGGGTTCACATCTCCCAGAACTACAACACTTCCGTTATAGTGGATACTCTGGCCGGAACGCAAGGTCCTCTGGACAAGTATCGTATTCTCGTCAACTAAATCATCCTGGTCAACCGGCGCTTCCTGGCCGAATCCCGCAAGGATATCACCATAGATACCCAAATATATCTCCCTCCTGTACAGCAACTACCAGTTAATTCTACAAGGGGTAACCTATTCCTGCTAATAAATCATAAAAAAAATAGTGAAATTCCTCCATTTTAGCGAGAGAACCATAAATCCCTTGCCTTAGCTATAGGAATACAAGGCACAACCGGTTCGGGATATAAGCATAAAAACTTATTCGGGAGTGTATATATGTGTATTGCCGGGAATGGGCAGGCCGAAGTAAGCGGCCAGCATATCCTCAGCCACCGGCCCGGCTATTGTGCCGCCGTGGCCGGCATGTTCTACAACCACGGCAACGGCTATTTCCGGGTTATCATAGGGAGCAAAAGCTACAAACAAGGCGTGCGCGTCGCGGTCGTAAACTTCAGCCGTTCCGGTTTTTGCGCCATACTCTTTGGTGATATGCCAACCCTCCCTAGATCGACAGGTTTACTTTCTTTGAGGACCTTACCGTTAAGGTCCGTTATTCTTTGCACCAGGTACGGCTTATAGCGCGTTCCCCCATTGGCCAGGGTGGCTATATAGTTAGCCAGTTCCAGGGGTGAATAACGGTTATCCCCCTGGCCGATAGAAGAATTAATCGTGTCATAATCATGCCAGTCCAGCTCCCATTCAATTTCCCGCAGTTCGTCGGATTTTTTTCTCAGCAAGACCTGCCTCTGGTTTTCATCATTGGTCCTGGATAAAAGATCGTTGTACCGCTGTTCGATTTCCCGCACTTTTGTCCGTGAATCCTGTTCAAGATAGATTAGCCTCTGCTCGATTTTGGCACGCGGGCCGGGCACAACGCCACTTTCTTCACCCGGCAGCTCGATGCCGGTTTTTTCGCCCAGGCCGAACTCGCGCGCGACACGCGCGATATCATCAATGCCCAACCTGAATCCAAGCTGGTAGAAATAAATGTCGCAGGATACTTTGATCGCCCTGAGCATGTCCGTGCGCCCGTGGCCGCCGGGCTTCCAGTCATTAAACGTCCGCCCCAGAAAAAAGGTGCCGCCGCAACTAATAGCGTCCTGCGGATTGACCTTGCCTGACTCCAGGCCTGCCATAGCAACAATCATCTTAAAAGTCGAGCCG
>JALHFC010000022.1:12302-13221 GCA_022839445.1 Pelotomaculum sp. | reverse complement strand
AAATTAAGCAATTTAGATTGACGTTACGCAAATTATATAAAAAACATCAGACCCTCATCGAATCAGTTCGCAAATCTTGTTCGAGCTAAAATACGCGATAACCGTGCAGTACGTCGCACGGTCAGTATACCAGGATGGTTGGATGTAAAAGCTACCGACGCCGGCATTAGTTTATCCAAAGTCCTCCAGGATGCATTAAAAGAAAAACTTGGCGTATAGATTCAGGCATAAAAGCAGTCCTAAATTGGCTGCTTTTTTCTGGACAAAACGAAAGTCCCGCCTTCAGGAGGGGGCCTGATGGGGATTAGGGCCTAGGCCAACGCAACCACGCGCAATATTTACCTGTATATAACTAAACCAAAAAGAAAAGAAGCCTCTCAAAAGTTCGCTGAACTAATGGAAGGCTTCTAACATTTTTCTCCCGATGTTACCTTTTTGTTACCCTTTTACCGCTTAGCGGCAACATAAGCCTTGATAATACTGGGCTTCTAGGGCCTGTTTACATCATACCACCCATTCCGCCCATTCCGCCCATACCACCCATACCGCCCATGCCCATTGGATCTTTATCTTTTTCGGGCTTTTCGGCAACCAGGGTTTCGGTGGTCAAGATCATGGCCGCGATGCTGGCCGCGTTCTCTAAAGCTGTGCGGGCAACTTTGGCCGGGTCAACGATACCGGCGTCAATCATATTGACAAACTCACCCGTCAGGGCGTCAAAGCCCACACCCGGATCTGAGTTCTTCACTTTTTCTACAATGATGGAACCTTCCAAACCGGCGTTGTTGGCAATTTGCCGTAAGGGTTCTTCGAGCGCACGGCGAATGATATTTACGCCGGTCCTCTCGTCGAGGACTTCCGCAGATACGTCTTCCAGCGCCTTAATCGCAGCGATATAGGCTACGCCGCCGCCGGGGAC
>JALHFC010000022.1:0-12256 GCA_022839445.1 Pelotomaculum sp. | reverse complement strand
TTGGCCAGGCGCTCCTGCAGCTTCTCCTTATCAAACTCGGAGGTGGTTTCTTCTATTTGATTTTTAATTTGGGTGACGCGCTTGGTGATTGAGTCAGCGCTACCAGCCCCGCCTACAATGATGGTTTCTTCCTTCTTGACACGGACCTTGTCCGCCCGGCCCAACTGGTCAATGTTGGCCTTGTCCAGCTTTAGACCAAGCTCCTCGGTAATAACCGTCCCGCCGGTCAGGATGGCGATATCCTCCAGCATGGCTTTCCGCCTGTCACCGAAGCCAGGCGCCTTTACTGCCGCGCACTGGAAGGTGCCGCGCAACTTGTTCAAGACGAGTGTAGCCAGTGCTTCCCCCTCAATATCTTCAGCGACAATCAAGAGCGGTTTGCCGGACTGCACGACTTTTTCCAGCAGCGGCAGGAGGTCCCCTACGGCCGAGATCTTCTTGTCCGTGACAAGTATGTAGGGGTCTTCCAAGTTGGCTTCCATCTTGTCGGCGTCCGTAACCATATAAGGTGAAATGTAACCCCGATCGAAATTCATTCCCTCTACAACTTCCAGGTCGGTAGTGGTCCCTTTCGACTCTTCAACAGTGATAACACCGTCTTTGCCTACCTTTTCCATAGCTTCGGCGATCAACTTGCCGATCTCCTCATCGTTGGCGGAAATGGTAGCGACTTGGGTAATGGCCGACTTGTTTTCAACTGTTTTGGCCGAATCCTTGATGGCGCCCACAGCTTTTTCAACAGCCTTCTCAATACCGCGCTTGATAATCATCGGATTGGCGCCGGCAGCTACGTTTTTCTGACCTTCCCGCACAATGGCCTGGGCCAGGATACAAGCTGTAGTAGTGCCGTCACCCGCCACGTCGTTAGTCTTAGTGGCAACTTCTTTGACCAATTGGGCGCCCATATTTTCAAATGGGTCGGAAAATTCAATCTCTCTGGCAATGGTTACGCCGTCGTTTGTAATCATCGGCGAACCAAACTTTTTCTCCAGAACAACGTTGCGGCCTTTGGGGCCGAGGGTAATCCTTACGGCGTCTGTGAGGGCATTAATGCCTTTTTCCAAAGAACGCCTGGCGTCTTCCCGGAAAATAATTTCTTTACCTGCCAATTCCTTCTACCTCCTTAAAAGTATCCTTACTTCTCGATTACGCCGAGCACGTCGGCTTCGCGCATGATCAAATACTCAACATCGTCAATCTTAACTTCGTTTCCGGCATATTTGGAGAAGAGAATCTTGTCTCCCGGCTTCAGGTCGATGGGGACACGCTGACCCGTTTCCAAAAGTTTTCCTGAACCGATGGCTATTACCTCACCCTCTTGTGGCTTTTCCTTGACAGTATCCGGCAGGACAATGCCACCTTTCGTCTTCTCCTCAGTGGGCAGAGGCTTTACCACTACCCGGTCGCCTAACGGTCTGATCACTATAACCCCTCCTTAATAACTGGTCCTGGTTTATTGTTAGCACTCGCTTATGGCGAGTGCTAGCACTCACGTAAATATAATATAGAATTAGAAACTCAAAAGCAACCATAAACTATCGCATAATTCCCCTTTTAAGGACAACAAAGGGTAATTAGCGTTAAATAGCTTTTAATATCTTCTTCTATCTAATATTATTTTTCCATATAACATTTTCTAATATTTTCCCCTGGTTGAATACAATCTATTCATATTTTGTTTAAAAACGTTAAAACTTCTATGAGCCACATTCGCCGCCCCGGCCGGTGAGGATCTCCAAACCGTGCGGCAGCGCGGGCATGATTACATCCAGGCATTCCCGCACCGCTTTTACGCTACCGGGCAAATTGACGATCAACGTGCGGTTGCGCACCCCGGAAACAGCCCTGGATAACATGGCCCGGTTGGTTTTTTTCATACTTTCCATGCGCATGGCCTCAGCAAGACCGGGCACTTCCCGGTCGATTACGGCCAAGGTAGCTTCCGGGGTATTGTCACGGGCGCTTAACCCTGTTCCGCCGCTCGTAAAAATAAGGTCTACCCTTTTTTTGTCGGACAGGTTAACAAGACCCTCTATTAAAACATCCAGGTCGTCGGGCAAAACCTGGTAACTTGTCACTTCACCCAGCGATTCTGCTATCTCCCGGATTGCCGGCCCGCTCCTGTCCTCCCGTTCCCCGCGGGAACCTTTATCACTTACGGTGATAATGCCTATTTTATACAACCTGTTTCATCTTTCTCCTTTCCATAAAGCGATGAGCCCCGGTAGCATCAAAGCCACTTGGCCTCGCCTTCACGCTCAAAAACGCCGCTTTTGCCCCCGCTCTTATGTACCAGGCGGACATTACCGATAATCATCCCGCGGTCGACCGCCTTGCACATGTCATAAATCGTCAGCGCCGCCACTGAAACAGCGGTAAGCGCTTCCATCTCCACCCCGGTCTGCCCGGTCGTTCTAACTTGCGCTTCTATTTCAACCCGGCTAAGCTCCTGGTCCGGGTGAAAATGCACATCAACCCCTGTTAGCGTCAGAGGGTGACATAAAGGCACCAGCGCCGAAGTCTTTTTGGCTGCCACGATCCCGGCCACACGGGCCACGCCCAAGACCTCCCCCTTAGGCGCCGTTCCCGACACGATCATTTCCAGTGTTTCCGGGCGCATGACCACATCACCCCTGGCCACCGCCTCCCTGCGGGTAGATTCCTTGTCACCTATTTCGACCATCCTGGCCCTGCCTAGCTCATCCAGGTGTGTTAATTCGCTCAAAAACTAGCAACTCCTCTCCTTTTATATTAAGTCGTCCGCCACACTACCTTGCCACACTCGCGCAGGTCGTAGCCGCCCAGACCCTTCACTTCCTCCCTAAATTGCGGCATAGCCATTACCTCTAATAGCCTCCGGATGTATGGGGTTTCCCAAAATTCCGCCGGTATGCACAGGTCATAGCGCTCTTCTACAATGCCGATAAAATCAAGGCCCAGCGCCAGCGCAGCCGCCCTGATACCCAGGCCGGCGTCGGCCGCCCCGGACTTCACTGCCGCAGCCACACCCATATGAGTATACTCCTCGTGATCATACCCGTGGATGAGATCCGGATCTAGGCCCAGTTTTTTTAGCATGTAATCCAGCAGAATCCGCGTGCCCGCGCCCCGCTGGCGGTTGACGAAACTAACCCCTTGGCGGGCTAGGTCCTCCAGGTTACGGATACCTTTGGGGTTGCCTTCAGCCAGGATCAACCCCTGTTCCCGGTAAACCAAGTTGACCAGAACGATGTCGCGGCCCGGCAACAGCCTTTTGATGTAAGAAATATTATATTCGCCCGTTTCTTCGTCCAACAGGTGTGTCCCGGCGCAATGGGCCTCGCCCCGCTTCAAGGCCGACAAGCCGCCCAGACTGCCCACATGAGCCGAGGATAGGGCCGCCGCGGGGTATTTCAAACGAAGGTAGTTGGCCAGCACATCCAGGGTATTGTCGTGGCTGCCGATGATAACGGTGGTTTCCCCAATTTCCTGCGCCGACCGGAACAATTCCACCGGCGCCACGTCGCCGGCATTATAGCCCTCAGACAGGCGCGGCACGCGGATCATCCCGTCCGCCCTCACCAAAGACATCAGGATGCCCGCCCCTCTGGAAATAGGAGTAGCAACCACTTTGCCACCAACCTGCCCTAGTTTGACCCGGATATATTCCTCCACCCCCATCGGTGAAACCATCTTCCGGGAAACAGTAGCCTCAATTGTTTCCGCCACCGGAGGCGCCGCCCCCAACTTTTTGAATATAACCGGCCTGACGAAGTTTACCATCCCCAGGTAGGCTGAAACAGGATAGCCCGGTACACCTACAACGGGCTTTCCGTTTACCTCACCAAGGATAACCGGCTTGCCGGGTTTGGTGGCCACACCGTGCACCAGCACCTTACCCAACTCTTTGATCACACCGGCGGTAAAATCCTCGCTGCCTGCCGAAGACCCGGCGTTGACCAGCACAACGTCCGCTTCGTCCACCGCACTACTTATTGCTGCTTTTAGGCTTTCAAAATCGTCCGCCGTTATTTCCCGGCGCATTGCAACTGCGCCCCAACTCTCGGCCATAGCGCCCAGCATCCGGGAATTAAACTCTATAATGTCGCCTGCTTTTAATTCAGCGCCGGGCTGCACCAGCTCATTGCCGGTCGGCAGTATGACGACCCTAGGACGGGGGTGGACGTATATTTTGTTTACCCCGCCCGCTAGAATGGCGCCGATGTCGATAGGCCTAACCGTGTGGCTGGCAGGCACGATCATTTCAGTGGCAACCACATCCTCACCCACAACACGCAAATGCTGCCAGGGGTGAGCGGCTTGGATGATCTCCATTACGCCGGGCTGTGTAAAATGGACGTCTTCGATCATGATCACGGCGTCGTAGCCTTCCGGCAAGGGATCACCGGTGTCCACCGCAATGGCGTCTTTACCTACTTCCAAGCGCTTGGGCGAAGTTTCAAAAGCGCCGTATGTATCAATGGAACGCACTGCCATGCCGTCCATGGCCGAGGCGTTGTAATGGGGAGAAGATATCCTGGCATAAACCGGCGCCGCCGTCACCCGTCCAAGCGCTTCTTCCGCTAAAATCAATTCCGGCCGGCCCGGGTATAACGCCTCCACCTCCCGGAGATGATCAAGGTAGCTCGCCAGGGCTTCTTCCCAGGGCAGGTCTTCTAAGTATATATTTCGCTTCATAATATGAAACTGTTCCCCTTTCCGCAGTTGCCGCCATACCGCTCACAGGCCCCCGCTATGCAGGCCGGACGCGCAAGACGTAAACGTGGCATGCGTGAGGTGTTAAGGCAACCCCTAGTTATCAGACCGAGGCCGGGTATGTAATGATTCAAAATAAGCCGGCCCTGCTGGCTATGTAGCTAGCTTTAATTTACTGTAATCATTTGCATTAACAATAAAATCATTCATATAAAAATCATCAGTTATGTTTATACAATAACTGATGACTGCCGGCGTCCACATATCCTTAAAAAAGTTTGATTTCAACCGTTTCCCCCGTCGCAACGCCTTCCTTGCCGGAAGGAATACGGGCAATACCGTCCGCTTTAACAACCGTCGAAATCAACCCGGATTTGCCTAACACCGGGTCGGCAAAAAGTGTCCCTTCCTTCCCAACGGAAACCTTGACCGGAACAAAGTCCTCCCGCCCTGCCGCCGAGCGCAGGTTGCGGGTAATCTTCGCCAATAGGGGAAACTCCATTTTCGCTTTTATACCGCCCTCGGGGTAACCGCCCTCACGAATAAGGGGGGCAACTAAAAGATCAAAAACAACTGTAGCTGAAACCGGGTGGCCAGGCAAGCCAAACACAGGCTTTTTTTTAACAACGGCGCCTATAGCCGGCTTGCCGGGTTTAATTGAGATACCATGGAAAAGCACCCCGGGCTCCCCCAAGGATTCAATGACCCGGGAAGCTACGTCGCGCGTTCCTACCGAACTGCCACCCGACAGCAGGACCATCCCGTTCTCCTCCAACGCCTGCTCCAAGGTCCGCGCCAACTTTTCATAGTTATCCCCGACAATACCATACAGCCTTGGCTCCCCGCCACAGGCGGCCACCGCCCCGTACAGGACGTAAGAGTTAATATCACGCACCTGGCCGGGCGCCGGGTTTTGATCCGGACCGACCAGTTCGTCACCTGTGGAGATAATTCCCACCATTGTCCTGATACCCACCTCGACCTCGGTGACACCGATAGCTGAGAGCATACCGAGGTCATGGGGCCTGATCCGGTGTCCGGCGGGTAATGCAACCTGGCCCAAGGCGGCGTCCTCGCCCCTGCGCACGATGTTTTCGCCGGGCGCCACCGGACTGGTAATCCCAATCGTACCCTTGTCAAGGGCTTCTGTATATTCCACCATTACCACGGCATCGGCGCCCGGCGGCAGCATTCCCCCGGTGGGTATACGCCACGCCTGGCCCACATCAACACGTCCCGGCGGCGCCTGCTTCATCAAAACCTCGCCGCCGACATCTACATATGAAGGCATACTCTCGGTGGCGCCGTAAGTATCCCTCGCCCTTACCGCAAAGCCGTCTACAGTGGACCGGTCAAAGCCAGGCACGTCCCCGGCCGCCTTGACATCTAAAGCAAGGCAGCGACCCAGGCTGTCCAATATAGATACCCGCTCCCCCGGCCTTTTTTCCGGCAGGTGGCGGGACAATGCCGCCCTGGCCTCATCCAGCGCCAGGGCGTTAAAAAGCTCTGTCATCTCCAATACCCCTATCCTAAAAACAACCGAGACCGCAAGAAATGATTTTAATCTTAAGCGTGTCGGCGGCGTCCCCTATGGTCCGGGTCGGCACTTGTAGCTCATCTGCCAGCTTCCTGGCCGCAGGGCACGTGATCCGTCCATCCTTCGCTTCTTGACGAAGCGCGTCCAGGACTTCCGGTTTAATCTCCGCCGCCGGGGATTTCACCTTTTCAGTGTGTTTGTCTTGATTGTCTCTTTCCATCTTCTTCTACACCCGCCTTCCTAAATTCATTCATATCTACTAAATCCCGGCAAATTCTGGCTCTTTCTTTGCCCTGTCACCGCTCACTTACACCCGGCCGGGGCGTTTTTAAAATAACTTCCTCAATCAAGCCGGCCACTCCCGCAGCGTCATCCAACCCGAAGCACGGCGCTGCGGCGCTGAGTGGAGCGTCGCTGACCACGGCAATTAGCTCCTCTGGGGAAACCGTAGGGCGCTCAGCCACACCCTGACGAAAGACCTCGATCTTTGCCCACTTTCCCCTTTTATATCCTTCTACAACAACAAGGTCCACACCGTCAATCATGGCAATAACTTCTTCCGGGGCTGGATCGGAATCGCACTTTTTGACCAGGGAGACACCGGCCGGCGTAGCCAGGGCTACAACATCGGCGCCGGCCTTGGCGTGCCGCCAGGAATCCGTCCCCGGACGGTCAAAATCTACCTCATGGTGGGTGTGCTTAACAATACCAACACGGTAACCACGATTTTTTAGTTCAACTATTAGCTTTTCCAAAAAGGTAGTTTTACCGGAACCCGAGAAACCGGCCAGGCCTACCACGGGAATAGTCCTTTGCATAAATGCCTCCGTTTGTATATATAGGCCAACAAAAACTACGGCAATTGGTTGAAAACCTCAATTTTATCTCCGGCTTTTACCTTACCGCCTAGTAGGACGCGGATGAAAATGCCCTCTTTGGGCATCACACAGTCGCCGGCCTGGTAATAGATGGCACAGCGTTTGTGACACTCTTTGCCGATCTGGGTGACCTCACCCACCGCCGTATCCCCTATTTTTAGGCGGGTACCAATAGGCAGGTGGACCAGGTCAACCCCTTCGGTGGTGAGGTTTTCGGCAAAATCTCCCGGACCGACATCTAGCCCGGCCGCACGCATTTTATCTATGCTTTCAACAGCCAGGAGACTGACCTGCCGATGCCAGGGGCCGGCGTGGGCATCGCCCTGTAATCCATGTCCCGTGACAAGTACCCCTTCACCGGCGTCCTTCTTGCGCATTCCTTTTTTCGGGCTGACACATACTGCAGTTATTATGCCCATAAATAGCTACCCCTTCATATTTTAGACTAAGGTATATCCTCTAAACGTAAATAATCTTTATTTTACCCGCCGATCTGAGACATCACCCGCTGCTCGTCCCGCCACCCGTCGAGCATGTGGTGACGGTCAGGTTTCATAGCCACCGCGTCCATGAATAAACCGGTTATTTCCTTGACCCCGGCGCCGTTGCGCAACGGTGTCTTCAAGTCGATCTCGCGCTCGTCGTAAAGGCACGGCCTTAGGCCCCCACTGGCGGTCAACCGCAAACGGTTGCAGCTATTGCAAAAATGCTCGCTCATGGAGGTGATAAAACCAACAGTGCCTGTCCCGTCTTTAAAGCGGTAGTACTTGGCCGGACCGCTACCCGTAAGGTTTTTAACAGGAAATAACTGCCCCAACCTGGCAGTGATCTGGCCCATTATTTCCCCTGCGGGCACAAAACACCCCTTGGCCCAGGAGTCGCTGGAACCAATAGGCATCAGCTCAATAAAGCGGATATGCAAGGGCCTTTTCAAGGTAAGGCGGGCCATAGACACTACTTCATCATCATTAAAGTTGCGGATAATCACGGTGTTGAGCTTAACCGGGTGAAAACCGGCGTCCAAAGCCAACTGAATTCCCTTCCAGACCCTGGACAGGTCCCCTCCCCGGGTAATTTCCCGGTAGCGATCAGCCCTCAATGTATCCAGGCTGATGTTAACCCTGTTTATGCCGGCTTCTTTTAACTCCGCAACACAGGACGGCAACAGTAAACCGTTGGTAGTAAGTGTTATATCGTCTATGCCGGGAATACTCGCAACCTGTTTAGTCAGTTGCGCCAACCCCTTGCGCAGTAGCGGCTCTCCCCCGGTCAGACGTATTTTTTTTACACCGATTAAGGCCGCCGCACGGACGATGGTTTCAATTTCCTCAATGCGTAGTATTTCCTCATGTGGAATAGTTTGTACACCCTGGGGTGGCATGCAATAAACACAGCGCAGGTTGCAACGGTCGGTAACTGAAACCCGCAGGTAGTTTATGTTGCGCCGGTAGTTATCCTGCATAGTTTCACCTTCTTAAAATTTTTTCTACGGTAAAAACCCCTACTACTTAATTAACAATCAAATTATGGTACTGTGACAACGCCTGCATGGTTGATTTAAAAATAATCAGTTGACCGACCAACAAATTGCGGTATGTTTCCATATATATAACGACCGGTTAAATTTAAGAGCCCGGCCAGCCCTTAAATGCATCATTGTAAATATTCCATACAAAATTGTCGATTTCCTGCCGAAACCTGTAATATCTTTTCAGCAAATCCTTCGCTTCCGGCGTTAGCGCCGTCCTTCTCCAACCATAACTTATACCCAGGATAAGGTGTTTTATTTTGAGCCGGTTTGCCCGTGTTGCTATCCTGCACGGCCGTTTAGCACCACCCGCAGGTAGATATTTAATGCTATGACATAATCATTATACAAGCCTAGCGGTGGTAGCGCAAATGTGATTTCCTTCCCTTTTCACCGGCGCATTAATTATCGCAGCGTACACCGTAGACTCATAACACTTCGTTCATGCTTCCGGCGCGGTACCCCAGGAGATCCAGCGCAACATAAGTATAGCCGGTTTCTTTCAAGGCCGGGACTACTTCCGTAGCTTTCTCCACCATGTAACCGAGGTGACTTGCGGGGACTTCAATCCTGGCTAGGTCGCCGTGGTGTCTTACCCTGAAATGGGGTAAATCCAGCGTCTTTAAGTATAATTCGGCCCTGTGCACCATCTCCAGTCCTTCCCTGGTAATCTCCATGCCATAGGGAAACCTTGAGGCGAGACAAGGGCTGGCGGGTTTACCGGCGGTGCAAAGACCTAGCTCCCTGGAATAGGCGCGAATCTCATGTTTATTAAGGCCGGCCTCCCTGAGCGGCGATCTCACGCCCATCTCGGAAGCGGCGCGGATACCGGGACGGTCGCGGGCGTCGTCTTCAGCGTTGACACCGTCCACAACGTAACTCATGCCATGCTCCCGCGTCATACAAAGCAGTATGGTGTACAGCTCTTTTTTGCAGTAATAGCACCTGTCGGGCGGGTTGCCTTTAAAAGCAGCGCCGGCCAGCCCTTTGGTCTTAATCACAATATGCCGGCAACTAAAGGCGCGGGCCAGGGAACTTGCCTCTTCCGCCTCCCCGGGCGGGTAAACTTCGGAATCGGCGGTAACAGCCAGCACACGACTGCCCAGGACTTCACAGGCGACACTCAAAAGAAGCGTGCTGTCGGCGCCCCCAGAAAAGGCGACAAGCACGCTGCCATAGCTTTTTAGAATTTCTTTTAAATGGTTTACTTTTTCTATAGGGTATTTCATTATTTAAACGCCCTTTTTAAAGAACAAACGGCGCCTTTCGCGATTTTTTCACCAGTTTAAATACTCATGTCACGCCAGTTTACCCGTCCGCACCCCTATGTCACACCTGTTTGCCAGACCGCACTCCTATTAGGGTAAACTGCGAGCGGCGCTTAAACTACCCGTTAATGCAACAGTTTTAACCGGCCGCCTCCCCGACAATCAACCTCAACAGGTTGGGGCGCTCCATTTTTCTTTTGCCCGCGCCGTAGCCGGTCTTTTCGATGACCAGCGGCGGCAGGCCGGTAAACGCCTCCGCCAGGGTGGCAATCAAAGCCGCCCCGGTAGGGGTCACCAGCTCCCCCTCGATCTCCGCGCCATAAACCGGAACACCCCGCAAAATCTCCAGGGTAGCGGGCGCCGGCAAGGGAATGATGCCGTGCGAGCAACGGACAAAGCCTTTCCCCACGGGCAGGGGCGACGCGTAGATCCTGTCCGCCCCGAGCATACCCAAACCCAATACCGTTCCCACTACATCAACGATCGCGTCAACAGCCCCGACCTCATGAAAATGGACATGGTCCGGGGTCGTACAGTGTACGGCAGCCTCAGCGGCGGCGAGGCGCCCGAATACCGCCTTGCTTTTTTCTTTCACTTCCACCGGCAGCAAGCTGTCGTCGATAATTTGGAATATATCGGCGAGGTGGCGTTCCGGCTGTTCCACCTCAAGCAGGTCAACAAAAACATTTGTGGCGGAAATGCCGTTATGTGTAACCTTTTCCATGCGCATACCGTAGCCCTCAACAGGCAATTTAGCCAGTTCCCCCTTGAGCCAGTCCCAATCCACCCCTGCGCCGGCCAGCGCGCCCAGGCACATATCACCGCTGATGCCGGAAAAACAATCAAAATATGCTATCTTCACGAGCAACCCCCTCAATCATGCCGGTAATAGAAGCGGCAAGCGCCCCGGCGCCATAACCGTTGTCGATGTTAACCACGCCCACACCCCTGGCGCAGCTGTTCAGCATGGAAAGCAGGGCCGACAAACCGTTAAAGCTAGCCCCATATCCCACGCTAGTGGGGACCGCAATAACAGGCCGATCGGCCAGGCCCCCCACCACGCTAGCTAGGGCGCCTTCCATGCCCGCCACCACTATGATCACATGCGCCCAGCGGATCAACTCCAACTTACCCAATAGCCGGTGGATGCCGGCCACCCCGACATCGTATGCCCTGCGCACCTCATTACCCATTACTTCCGCCGTCACGGCGGCCTCCTCGGCCACAGGCAAGTCAGCCGTCCCGGCGCTCATCACCAACACTTTGCCTTTTTTTGCCGGCTGTTCACCGCAGTTAACCACAATGGTTCGGGCCATTTCATTATAAACCGCGCCGGGATAAACCCTTCGCACCGCCTCAAAAGCGTCACTCGTAGCCCTAGTGCCGAGGACACTCCTGCTGCCCCCGCAAATGCTTTGGAATAACCGGGCTACCTGTTCCGCCGTTTTACCCTGGCAAAACACCACTTCAGGAAACCCTTTGCGCAAAGCCCGGTGGTGATCCACAACAGCAAAACCAAGCTCTTCATACGGCAAAACCTTTAACTTATCGATCGCCTCTTCAATGCCGACCCTGTTGTTTTTTATATCCTCTAATAACTGCCGCAACTCACGCTCCACCATATCAAAAACACCGCTCCTTAATAGGGGTAGCAAGGTGACGCTCCCCGTCACAATCAAAGCGCTGTGCAAACATTATAACAAACATGCGCGCCGGGGACAACAACCCCACATATACATTTAAAACCTCACTCCCCCACCTTGATCAAACGGCCCTCCGTCACTATAAAATGCACGGGAACATGCCCTCCGTCACTATAAAATGCACGGGAACATCATGCGGGCAGGGGTAAACATCCGGCCGCAGCTGCAATTCAAAAGCGGGAGCGACATAGATAGCGCCGGGCTTTATACGTTGCAAAAACCGGTCGTAAAACCCGCCCCCGTACCCGAGGCGGTTCCCCCGCAGGTCATAAGCCACACCGGGCACGATCACCAGGTCGATTTCAGCAGGGTCCAGCGGCTTTAAGGAGCGTGGCTTTGGCTCCGGGATTCCCCAGGCGCCCGGTTGGAGGTCGCCCGGATAATTCGTAATCAAAGACGGTACCAGCCGGCGACCGGCTATATCCGTACAAGGTATCGCCACTTTTTTTCCCGCGCCCATTGCCGCCACCACCAATTCCCCGGTCTGCGCCTCGTTGCGAAAGTCCATGTAGGCCATAATTGTAGAGGCCCGCCGGTATTCTTCCATAGCCAGCAGCCTTTGTGTTACAAGGGCGCTTTTTTCCATTACCTGAGCAGGCGTCAAGGCGCCTCTAGCTTTCAACATTTCTTTTCTTAAGAAATTTTTC
>JALHFC010000179.1 GCA_022839445.1 Pelotomaculum sp. | reverse complement strand
TTGATTCCGGTATAATAGTATTTCAAAATATCCTGGTAGTTATAACCTTTCACGGCCATACCGTAAGCCCCCCATTGGGGCATCCCCAGGCCGTGGCCCAAACCCATTCCGTTTATGCTCACCGCGGCAAGATTCTTGTCTTTGTCGTACACTTTTTTCAATGTAAATAAAGCGCTGTTTAAACCAAGAGCAATCCTTACGTTGTCGGCATTAAATATCTCCACACGCAAAGGCTTTCCATCGGAACCCAGGCCTTTGACTGCAATTCTTTGTACCCTTTGACCGGAGGGTGTTCGGGTCAACTCCTCAATATCCGTTATCTTGTTAAACCGGTAACCTTTTTTCCCAAGCTTCTCTATAAGCTCGGCAACAGTGTAATCTTTCTGCCAGCAGTCTAAACTTGGGTTTTTGGTATAAGGATCGGCTTTACCTTTTATGTATGGCAGCGTGCCGCTCCAGACATCCTCACTGTTTTCAGTGCAACCCCCGCTACTGGAATGGAAAAACGCGTCAATCAATTTGCCCTGGCAAAGCATAATAAGGCCGCTGGTTTCTTTCACCGCCTGGTTGGTAGCCGGCGTTTCGACATCGTAACCACCATAAACCTGAGTGGTGATGTCGTTTGTCAGGCTATAACTCTGCCCCCTGGTAGTTTCGACGCGCCGCATGGCAAAGTTGCGGGCCGCCACCGCCTGGGCTTTAAGCGCTTCGGCCGGCCATGTCGCATACGCTTCCACCGGCACCACACCGCACAGGTAATCTTCTATATTTAGCTCATTGATTACGGTTAATTTACCATTTTCCACTTGGAATTCCATGTTGCCGCGGTACCTGCCGGTACTCGCGCCCGTGTTTAAGGTAACCAGGTTTAGACCCCCGGACGATGCCAGGGTGGTGACCGTTCCCCCGGCAGATATGACCGACGGGCTTGCCGGTTTGTTTAGCGAAGCAGCCTGTCCTTCCCCGTTAATCGCTAGCAGACCTTCAACAGACGTTTTAATGTATTTCTCGCCGCTTCCTGTAACGATACATGCGCCAAAACTTGATTCAGCAACTGAAACCGGACCAATAAAAGGACCAAGACGGCGTGACAGACTCTGTAGCCCAATCCTTCCGTTATCCAGCTCCAGTCGCCAGTTTTCATCCCGGCTTAGCTTAAATTCCTTACCCGTTGACCGGTCAATCAACTGGTAATCACCACTTGTTTTAAAAGTTACAGCATCGACCTGCCTAACTAGGGCCACCCGGACAGTACCCGGCGCCGTGGTTGCGGCGCCGGCAGGCTTAGCGATCATTACAGGCCATAAAAATAACAGCGGCATGGCTACCGCCAGGATAATCCTGGGTATATAGGATAATTTCACTTCTATGCCCTCCGAATTCATAATTGGCCCTTATTTTGACAATGTATTTTGTATTCGACAAAGCATAAAAAATATCCTCCTGGAAAAACAAAAACCGGCGGCCAAATGCGGCCTACCGGCGGATAAAGTTTAAGATGATTGTCAACAACACACTTAAAATAATACAGGTAACTACCGGAAAGTAGAAGCCAAGGTTCCCCTTTTGAATAAAGACATCGCCGGGCAGGCGTCCCAGCCCGAACAACCTGCCCCCCAAGAGCATCATTCCCCCGATCGCCACGAGGACGAGACCGAAGAGCAAGATCATCTTACCAAGTGAATCCCACATCTAACGCTCACTTTCCCCCTTTTTCGGCGGCCTGTAGTACCGCTCCTTTTCGCTGTATATACACCCGCAGTATTGCTGGCGGTACATGCCCATTTCCCTGGAGCGGGCCGTGGCCTCCCGGTAGCCCGGCCTGAAATCGGCATAATAAAATGGCAAACCGCATTCGTCCCCTGCCGCCTGGCCCATTTCCCGGATCATCTCGTGTTTTTGGTAGGGGCTGACCAGAAGGGTGGTACTGAAACAGTCAAATCCTCCTTTTTTGGCTACCCGGGCTGCCTGGCCCAAACGCAAGGCCCAAACGCAAGGTATAGCACATCCGGCAGCGTTGACTCTCTCTATATGCCACGCCCCGGATGAATTCCTCCATATCGTAGCCACTGTCATATATCATATTCAGGCCAATTTCACCGGCATATTTCTCCAGCGTTTCCTTGCGCTTCACGTACTCGGTATAAGGATGAATATTGGGATTAAAAAAATAACCGTAAACTTGCATCCCCTTCTCCTTTAAATACTCCACGGGATAAATTGAGCAGGGGCCGCAGCATATATGAAGCAATATTTTCAGAATAAGCACTCCTTGTATGATATGACCGGCGGAATAATCTCCAGTCGGTCATACTTTTTAAAGCGGGGTAAAGACATAGCATTTTACCACAAGGTTTCTTGTTTATCCTTTATCCCCAGGTGCCGGAAAGCCTTAGGCGTGGCTACCCGCCCGCGTGGCGTCCGCGCCAGCATTCCAAGCTGGATCAGGTATGGCTCATATACATCCTCCAGCGTCTCCGGTTCCTCGCTGGTAGCGGCCGCCAGCGTATCCAGCCCTACGGGACCGCCGCTGAATTTTTTGATAATGGCCAATAGAAGCATCCTGTCTGTGGAATCAAGCCCCAGCGGGTCTACTTCCAGGAAACGGAGCGCTTTAGCCGCCACCTCCAGTGTAATAACACCATCTGCCCTGACCTGGGCATAATCCCTCACCCTTTTTAAAAGACGGTTGGCAACCCTGGGCGTACCCCTGGAGCGGCAAGCAATTTCGAGGGAACCTTCGCGGGTTATCTCAACCCCAAGGATACGCGCCGCTCTGGTCACAATCTGGACCAGTTCTTCCGGAAGGTAATAGTCCAGCCTGCTGATCACACCAAAGCGGTCCCGCAGGGGCGAGGTCAGCAGGCCGGCGCGGGTAGTCGCTCCCACCAGCGTAAAATGGGGTAAATCCAACCTTAACGACCGGGCGCCCGGCCCCTTGCCGATAATAATATCGAGGGCAAAGTCCTCCATAGCAGGGTAGAGGATTTCTTCGACCGTCCTGCTCAGGCGGTGGATCTCATCAATAAATAAAATGTCACCCCGGGCCAGGTTGGTTAGAATGGACGCCAAATCACCCGGGCGCTCTATAGCCGGACCGGATGTGGTCCTAACACTTACACCCATTTCACAGGCGATGATATTGGCCAAAGTCGTCTTCCCCAAACCAGGCGGGCCGAACAGGAGGACATGGTCAAGGACCTCACCCCGCCCTTGCGCGGCTTGGATAAATATAGAGATCGTTTCTTTGACCTTTTCCTGGCCGATATATTCCTCCAACTTCCGGGGGCGAAGGCTAAAGTCGGTGTCAAAATCCTCCGGGCGGGCCGGGGCTGAGACCAGCCTTTCTTTCATAATAGTATGCACCTCTATGATTAGCTAAAATTATTTTTTAATTAAATGGCGCAAGGCATTTTTAATCAATTCTTCTGCCGTAAGCAGGTTATTTGCCGTACCTTCAGCTTCCTTAACAGCCCGGCGGGCTTCCAGGCTGGAATATCCCAGCGACTCCAAAGCCATGATGGCGTCATTTACCCTCCCGCCGCCTTCACGCCCGGCTCCCCGTTCAACATCTACCTGTGGCACCTTGTCTTTTAACTCGAGTATTATTCTTCCCGCTGTTTTCTTGCCGATCCCCGGTAAAGAAGGATTCCAGCTCACTCTGTTCCTGGAAGCCATAAAGGTAAAACCCGTCTTCACGGACTACAAGGTGAGTGTAAAGCATAATTTCGCCGCCCCGTGGCGGCAGGCTGTCTTGCAGGGACAAAGGCGCCTGTACTTTATACCCGATACCGCCCACATCAATTATTATATAGCCCGCCTGAGCATGGGCCAGCTTACCTTTTAAATAAGCAATCATTTGAGTTTCCTTTCATACGAATGTATATGCGCGTGACAGATGGCCACCGCCAGCGCATCCGCCACATCGTCGGGGGCAGGCACATCAGGCATGGCCAGGATTGTTTTGACCATAAACTGTACCTGCGTTTTCCCGGCTCGCCCGTAACCGGCTACCGCCTGCTTGACCTGGAGGGGAGTGTACTCAAATACCGGCAACCCCGATTCCGCGGCAGCCAGCATGGCGACCCCCCTGGCATGCCCGACAGCCAAAGCCGTCCGGGTGTTTTTGTTGAAAAATAACTCTTCCAAGGCAAACTGCTCCGGGCTATTACGGCTGATTATATCGACAAGCCCCCGGTACAAAGTTTGCAGCCTTTCCGCCATCGGCTCTCCCGCCGGCGTCCGGATACAGCCGCATTCCACTAAGGAAAAGTGGTTACCATAATATTGTATCAGGCCGAACCCGGTAATAGCAGTACCGGGATCCACTCCCATAATTAGCAACTACGACACCCTTCCATAACAGCTAAATAAAGAACCAGCGTTCCCCTCCAAATTCGCCGCTTACCCGTAAATCTCCTGCATTATGCCTATAACGGAAACAAATTCGTCCCTTTAATAAAAAAAACCCAACCGTACAAGGTTGGGCGCTATATATCAGCTGTGCTCATCTAGGTTTTCCAAAGCCGCGTTAAGGGTTTCGTCACAGTCAAATTCCAACTCCACGCGCAACCTGTCTACTGTAGTATGGGCCTGGTTCTCAAAATCCATGGCCTGCTCTAGTTTAACCCTAAAGTCGGGTTTAAGTGAATCCAAAGGGATTTTTTCCACCCTTAAGACCCTTCCTTTATAACCCAAAGGACCCTCATATATAGCTAAAAGCCCGTGGTAAAGACCCAGGTGCCTGTATTGACAATGGAGGGGGCATAGCTCGTCTGTTTTTGCGGTTAAAACAATAGAGTCGGGATTAGTAAAAGTAACGCTCCAACCCAGTGCAACCGGAAATTTGTCAACAAGGGCTTTCCTGTCCATACCCACCAGTTCCCCGGGTACTTTCTCCTCCGATATTTTCTCCAGGTCACCGCACAGGTACTCCTTATTTCTGATTAAGACGGTTTCCGGCAATATCTTTGGGTTAAAAAAGCCGGTAACTGGGCGAAAGGCTACTGCCGTCTTGTAACTGGGCGGGCCGATCAGCCTACCTCCCCAGTATAAGCCCGCAGCGCCGGACAAAACCACAAATAATAAAACAACCCCTGCAATTATTGTCTTTTTTCTGTTTAAAAGCATAAAAATCCCCCGGAAATTATATATGTTTGACAATATTATTACCACAATTTAACTTATTTATTCCGGGGAAGAAGCGGGGGACTCCCGTTTTTAAGATAACAAAAACCACCTTTTAAAGGTGGCTGCCGTTACTCCTCATCTATATCAAAATTCGCATATGCGTTCTGTACATCATCGTGTTCCTCCAACGTTTCCATAAGTCGCATCACCTGCTCGGCCTTTTCGCCCTCCAGCTTGATCGTGTTTTGCGGTACCATAGTCACTTCGGCTAAGGCGACTTTAATCCCCTCTTTTTCCAGGGCCTCTAACAACGTCTGCAGATCGCCCGGCTCGGTGAAGATTTCATATGAGTCTTCCTCCACCTTGAAATCATCGGCGCCGGAATCAAGTGCAAGGAGCATCAGGTCGTCTTCCCCCGGCTCGTTGCCATCTTTTTCTATGACGATGATGCCCTTTTCCTGAAACATCCAGGCCACACACCCGGTTTCACCCAGGCTGCCGCCGTTTCTGGAGAAAATGTGCCGGATCTCCCCGGCTGTACGGTTGCGGTTGTCGGTCATTGATTCAATCATCACTGCGACACCGCCGGGGCCGTAACCTTCATATGTTATTTCCTCATAACTTGACCCGCCGAGCTCACCTGTGCCCCTTTGTATGGCGCGCGTAATGTTTTCGTTGGGGATGTTAGCTTCCTTCGCCTTTTGAATGGCCGTCTTTAACCGCATATTGTTTTCGGGATCACCACCCCCCAGGCGCGCGGCCACGATAATCTCTTTTGCCAGTCGCGTAAATACTTTCCC
>JALHFC010000178.1 GCA_022839445.1 Pelotomaculum sp. | reverse complement strand
ATGGCATCCATAGCATTTTGCGACATGCCGAAGCTTCCGTCGGGATTGAGCGCCTTATTCATGATATAATCAACCGCGCTCTTCCCCTCGCTGCTTTTCCAGGCTTCAGGGTCCATCCCCAGCGTCTTTAAGGTCACAACTACTTCACAGGTGTCTACCAACGTGTCATCCATGCCGGCCATGAAGTTGCCGCCGGCTTTTTGCTGGTTTTTCACCCAGACAAGGCCGTCATTGATAGCCTTTTGTATTCGAACGTCACTTTTGGCGGGATCCAGGCGGTGAAGCACCCGTATTGCTCCCGTTGTGACCATGAAATCGGCATAATATCGATCATCTTCTGAAGAACCCCAACTGCCACAAAGGGCATCATTACCCCCGGTATACTGTTTGTCCAAAATATAGTCCTTTGCCTGACCGGTATTGATCTGGTTGATTAGTCCAATCCTGCTTAAAAGTTCAAAGGCCGGTACATTGCTGTATATGCTCAGCGGTCCCGTATCCTCAAATCCTTTGCTACCCTGCTTGTTTTTTAATATCAGAATCAATTGGTCTGCCAAACTGGTTTGACCCAACGCCTTCATAGCCGCCAGGTCATGAGCAAGACGCTTTGCAGAAACTTTATCCGCATTTGATATGTCATCTCTTACTGTGGTTATTACCGCATCCTTAAGGCTTATTCCATTATGCGACCATGTACTGATATCAACACCCGCTTGGTTTAAAACATAAAGGGCATAGGAGCCCACCCCTACATCGGAGTTAATTATGCCGTTTTCGGTGTATTCCTGATAAAGAAACTGCACTGCCCGCTCCGACAGGGTTGAAACTGTTGCCTCCGCCCGGCCCGGCACAACAAACAGCAGCGACAGGTTTATTAGGAAACAAACCATCACCACCAGAGCCGCCAGGATCAGGCTAAACATTTTTGCCTTCATGTCTCATCCTACCTTTCTCAAACCTATCCTTTATTCCTTTATTGCAATATAAGCATTAAGATTCCCGCAACGCGATGAAGTCATAGCAAGTCATCCACCTCCTATCCATGCGGACTAATATAGCTTTCTTTGTACCCATTTATGCCGGAATCTTTGCCGTTTAATATGAAAAACCCGGCTTCCTTCTTTAGAAGCCGGGTTTTTCAAAAATGTTAATCTTTTGAATAAACACACAAATAGCCCTGGCCTTTCTACGGAAGGCGGTACTCAAATTGACCAGGCAGGTCTCCTGACTTGTGGCTCACAGCACATCTCCCGCCTTCCCGGGTATTTTACTAAAACCCAGTGGCATCTCGGGAGCCGCTCCCCACTTACAGTGGCCAGACCGTCCGGGATTTACACCCGATTCCCTTTTACCCCCGGCATGGCCGGGGGAACCTGGACAAATTATTCAGTTAACCAAATTCTACACTATTTGAACCCAATGTCAACTACTTTTTTGGGACACAGGGGGACGGTTCTTTTGTGCTGTTTTATCTACGAAAAGGAATTTGTGCTCTTTGCGGTGAAAAATAAGTTAGCGAAGTTTTGAGGGGAGTGAAAATATATGGGTCCGATAAAGTTGAAGTATGGGCTAGATGATACACCGCCCTTTGCTGAACTGGCGATGTTGGGCTTGCAGTGGTTTGTAATTATTGTCCCGATAGTGGTTGTCGTCGGGAAAATAGTTGCCGGTTTGCATTTTAACGACCAAGCGGATCAAATTATCTACATCCAAAAAATATTTTTCATCACCGGTATTTCCTTTTTGGTACAGTTGCTGTGGGGGCACAGGTTGCCACTGCTTATGGGTCCCTCAACAGTACTCCTCGTAGGCATCACGGCCAGCCACGGCAGCACTGCCGGCGCTGTATACACCGCAATCGCCGTAGGGGGCCTTATGCTCTTTATTTTGGGCGCGGCAGGGCTATTCAATTACTTAAAAGAGCTTTTTACGGCGCAGGTTATAGCAACTATTCTGATTCTGGTGGCTTTTACGCTGACCCCAATGATTTTGAATTTGATTACGTCTTCCTCAGCGCCGGAGCTCGCCCTGCCAAATCTGTGTTTTGCGCTTGTTTTTGTGACCGGCATATTTGCCGTGGGCCGGCGCCTTACCGGGTTTTGGAAGTCCACACTGATTATGTGGGCGCTGGTTGTAGGCACTGTCGCTTACATTTTATTTTTCCCGCAAAGTTTCGAAGTAACAAAGGGCGTCGGTACCAACATCGCTTCCGGCTTTTTTCAAAACATGAACTTTAGTTTGAGCTTTGAACCGGGAGTCATTATCTCTTTTCTGATATGTTTTGTAGCCTTATCAAT
>JALHFC010000177.1 GCA_022839445.1 Pelotomaculum sp. | reverse complement strand
AATGCCCCCGGCCAAATTAAAGGGACTAAGTTATTACTTTTTCTGTATGGCTATATATACTAAACTGCTGACCGCGAGCAAACCCCACTATGGTTATACCAAACTGCTCGGCTAGTTCCACAGCCAATAACGTCGGCGCCGAGCGCGACACCACAAGGGGCAGGCCAACGCGGGCGGCTTTAATGAGTATCTCAGAAGATACCCTCCCGCTAAGCAACATAAGTTTGTCGCTAGTGATCATGTTATTGATAAACGCGTACCCTAAAACCTTGTCTACGGCATTATGGCGTCCGATATCCTCGAACATCGCCAGTAGACCCGTACTATCCGCCAGGGCTGCGCCGTGCACACCGCCTGTCCGGCGAAAAGTACCCGAGTTTTCTTCCAGCATTGAGATCAGGCGCAGGATGTCGGCAGCTGTAAATTTACTTGTAGACCGCACCGGCTGCAGTTGGCGGGCATCATTTACAAAGTACAGGCTAGACCGCCCTTTACCACAGCAACTGGCGATCTGCCGCTTTAAAAAGTTTTCCATTTGTGGCACTGGAGAGCTTGTTTCCACCCATAGCAGGCCGTCGTCCTCATGTATGGATATGTCCTTAATATCCGAAGGATCCTGCACAAGCCCTTCGCTGAGCAAAAAACCGGCGGCTAGTTCTTTATAACCGGTAGGCGAACAGATCAAAGTAGCCAGTTCGGTATCATTTAAATATACAGTAAGTGGTATTTCACTGACTATCGAAGCGCTGCCACACTCCAAAGCGCCTTGCTTATAAATCATAATGTCACGTTTTTGATAAACCGGCGGAAGTGGCGCCATTTATTTTCCCCTTTCCTTTAGGTCAAATTTATTATAACCGGACGGACATTGCAAAAAACAAAACTGGCCCAAAAACCCAACTCTCTTTTTTGCAATGAAATATACTCAAGCGGTTGTTTTTACACGGGGGCAACGTCTCCTTTCCACAATGGGAGGCACAATGGTTTCCCAAAGTACCCTGCAGACCTGCAACCATACCACCGGGTTAGGTTTTAACAGGTTCGGAGAATAATTTAATTTTCAATATACATTAATCTATTTTTAACTGACTTTCTCTATTTTCACCGCACAGACCTTGTATTCCGGTATCTTGGCAATCGGGCAACGGGCCGGGTTGGTTAGCTTGTTAATAGGCACATCCGGGTACTGGAATGAGGTGAAAACCATGCCCGGTGTAACTTTATCGGTAATTTTCACATCAACCTCTACCTCACCGCGGCGTGAAATAACTTTCACCTTTTCCCCATCACACAGCCCCAGGTTTTCAGCATCGATACAGTTTACTTCCAGGTATTCCGTTGGATAGAACACCTCGAGCGCGCCTGTCCGCTGAGTCATGGTACCGGTGTGATAGTGGTATCTCCTGCGCCCGGTGCTGAGTATAAGCGGGTACTCCTGATCGGGCAATTCATCGGGCGGGATGTACTCCACCGCGTGAAACTTGCCTAAACCGCGGCCAAACTTCCCCACGTGCAGGAATTTGGTACCGGGGTGATCAGGTGTAGGACACGGCCACTGCAGGCTCCCCTGTTCCAGGCGGGCATAGGAAATACCTGCATAGGACGGGGTGACGCCGGCGATTTCAGTCATGATCTCCTCGGCGGAATTGTATTTCATGGGGTATCCCATCGCAGTACCGATCATACAAATGATTTCCCAGTCCGACCTGGCGTCCCCTACCGGCTCGATAGCCTTGCGCACACGCTGGACGCGGCGCTCGGTATTGCTGAAAGTGCCGTCCTTCTCAGCAAAGCTGGCGCCGGGTAGAACCACGTCGGCAAACTGCGCTGTCTCGGTCAGGAAAATATCCTGCACGATAAGAAAATCCAACTCGCTTAAAACGTGGGCGACATGGTTGGCGTCAGGATCGGACAGTACCGGGTTTTCGCCCATGATGTACAAACCCTTGATCTTTTTCCCGGATTCCTCAATAATCTCACCAACGGTAAGTCCGGGATTGGATGGAAGCCCTTCAACACCCCAGGCAGCGGCGAACTTCGTCCTGTTCCCCTCAACAGCCACAGGCTGGTAGGCAGGGAAGAAGGCCGGCAACGCTCCCATATCGCAGGCGCCCTGAACGTTGTTCTGGCCCCGCAGAGGATTGACACCGCTTGATTCTTTGCCGATCTGGCCGCAAAGCATGGTCAGGTTGGCCACGGCAAAAACGTTGTGGGTGCCGCAAATATGCTGGGTAAGACCCATTGTATAGAGAATGGTCGCGTTCTTTGCTTTTGCGTAGCCGCGGGCTACTTCCTTAATGGTTTCCGCCGGTACGCCGGTGATGCTCTCTACATACTCCGGTGTATACTTGGCCACTGTGTCTTTTAATGCTTCAAAGTCCTCTGTCCGCTGTTCTACGAACTCTTTGTTCCAGATTTCTTCATCAATGATCACGTTGGCCAGGCCGTTTAACAGAGCAATGTCTGAGCCTGATTTAATCTGAAGGTGGTACTGGGCAAGTTCGGCCACCTCGGTTTTGCGTGGATCGACCACCGCCAGTGTGGCCCCATTGCGTAAGGCCTTTTTCACCTGGAGTCCGATGATCGGGTGCCCTTCGGTGGTATTGGTGCCGGTAGCTAGGATAAAATCAGCACTTCCAATTTCTTGTATGCTGTTTGTCATCGCTCCGCTTCCAAACGCTGCCGCCAGACCGGCGACAGTAGGAGCGTGTCACAGCCGGGCGCAGTGGTCGATATTATTTGTACCGAGCACCGCGCGGGATAATTTGTTCATTAAATAGTTTTCTTCGTTTGTGCAGCGGGCGGAAGAAAGAATACCGATAGCATCCGGGCCGTATTTTTCCTTCACGGCGCCCAGCTTTTCCGCCACCAGGCTGATTGCTTCGTCCCAAGTCGCTTCTACAAATTCCCCATCCTTTTTGATAAGAGGAGTCTTAAGCCGGTCGGGATGGTGAATAAAGCCATAGCCGAAGCGACCCTTAACACACAGTGCGCGCCCGTTCACGTCACCTTCGGTGGAGGTTACTCCGTAAACTTTACCGTCCTTTACATTCAGATCAAAGGAACACCCTGCACCGCAGTAAGGACAGGTAGTGGTAACCTTTTCCATCTCCCAGGTGCGCCCTTTACCGATCATGGCTTTTTCAGTCAGCGCTCCTACCGGGCATACGGCAATACAGTTGCCGCAGAAAACACAGTTAGAAATATCGGTATCGCTGAGTGTTGTGTCCATAGCCGGTCCAACCTTGGTAAAAAAGCCCCTGAAAG
>JALHFC010000176.1 GCA_022839445.1 Pelotomaculum sp. | reverse complement strand
AGCACGGGTAAGATCCATGCCAGGGGCCCGGTCGGCCTGGAGGGTCTGGTTATTTACAAGTATAATCTAATTGGGGACGGCCATATTGTAGCGGATTACGCAAACAAGATCAAAACGTTTAAACATAAAGAGTTGCAAAAGGGGTTCCCTTTATAAGGGATGTTTTGCTCAAAAATAATGGCAAAAATATTTTTTGGCGGCAGGAAATATTAACATGACGTCGAAATATAGTTTATAATAGATAGAGTTAAATATTTTAAGTGAAACAGAAAAAGGGTAGTACAGTAGGACGGCAGGTAGAACGGGTGCAGCTTTTTAGGCGTTGCCGCAAGATGTGATATTGGTTGTATTGCATGCGCGGCGAGGAATGTCTAAAGTTGCATTAATTTGTACAAAACTCCTACGGGAGTTTTTTGTTTTTAAAAAATTTAAAAGGGGGATGTAAAACATTGAAAAAATTGTTTCAAGACGCCTGGAGGGTATGCACACGTGTAAACAAGAAGGTAGTGTTGTTGTTAGGTTTAGCGGTGGTTGTAGCTTTGGCCGGTTGTTCCTCTTCTACAACGGGGCAGGGCAAAAAGTCAGATACTGTAGAGCTGAAACTCGCGCATTTCTTTCCCAGCACTCACCCGGCGGAAACCCAACTGATCCAGCCCTGGGCTAAGGCTGTTGAGGAAGCTACCGGCGGCAAGGTGAAAATCGTTAGCTATCCCGGTGAAACCTTATTGAAGGCAGACGGTGTATATGACGGGGTTGTAACGGGGATTGCCGATATCGGCCTTTCTTGTTTCTCGTACACCCGCGGCGTTTTCCCGGTACTTGAAGCTTTTGAATTGCCCGGTGTGATCTATAACAGGTGGCAATGCCCCAGTCCGAAGCCTATGAAGCTTTATCCAAGGGAGTTGTTAAGGGTAACCTGGCTCCGGTCGAGGTGTTGCAGGGTTGGAAACATGCTGAGGTAACAGAATATTTGACCAGAACGCCGTTTCTTTACAATACTTTGTTTTTTGTCACTATGAACCTCGATAAGTGGAACTCTTTATCGCCGGATGTACAGAAGGCCATTGAAGAGGTAAACAAAAAGTATTTTGACGAAGTAGCCGCAGGCTTATGGGATAAACAAAACGAGGCGGCATTGAAATGGGCGCTTGGAGAAAAGGGCATGAAAGAGATCAAGCTCTCGGACGAGGAAGCGAACCGGTGGATAACACTTGTTAAGCCCATTCAAGATGAGTTTGTGGCCAACATGAACGCAAAAGGGCTAAATGGCCAACAGATTATGGATACGGTCAAGAGCCTGGCTACTAAGTACAATGCGGAATATAAATAACTTTGTTACTGGAGGAGCACTGGTATGAGTAATTTAACACGGGCGGTTACCGGATTTAGCCGGGTCCTGGATCAAATAGCTGGTTTTTGCATGGTGGGCATGATGGGGCTGATTGTGGTCAACATTTTGTTGCGCGCGTTTTTTAAACGGCCTATTTTAGGGACCATTGAATGCGTGGTGTTTTTGGCGGTAGCTATGATTAGCCTGGCTTTGGCTTACTGTGCGGTCCAGAACGGTCATATCGCGGTAGACTTTGTGTTCTGCCGCTTGCCGCAAAAAATGCAGGCGCTTATCGGCAACGCCGTGGATGCTGTGGCTCTGATTTTCTGGGGCGCTTGCGCCTGGCAAGTCGGTAAATATGCCCAAAGTATGGCCGCTAGCGGCGCGGTATCCTCGACGGTCCAAATACCGCTGTATCCGTTTATTTATATCGTTGCCTTCAGCCTGGCGGCGCTTAGTCTGGTGCTGTTGATGTCAATAGCGGAATCGGTGCGAAAAGAGTTTTCGCCCCGTTCCATCACTTTTTTAGAACCCAAGATCAATGTTATGGAAACTGTACAAAAGGCGGCCGGTAAGTAAATGAGTCCTTTTGTTGTTGGCATATTAAGCGTAGTAGCTTTTTTTATCCTTTTAATTTTACGGATGCCCATTGCGTTCGCTATGGCCCTGGTGGGGTTTCTGGGGTTTAGTTACCTGACCTCGCCGCAAGTGGCGTTTAATATGGTGGCGAAGGAAATATACTCCACGTTTGCGTCTTACTCGCTAAGCGTAATAGCTATGTTCGCGTGGATGGGTTTCCTGGCCTTTTATTCAGGAATAGGCACCAGGTTGTATGTTTTTGCTTATAAGCTGATCGGTCACTGCCACGGCGGGTTGGCTATAGCCACACAGGCGGCTTGCGCCGTCTTCGGCGCCATCTGCGGCTCGAACACGGCTACGGCAGCGACCATCGGCGCCATTGCCTTGCCGGAGATGAAAAAATACAACTATGATACCTCACTGGCGACAGCCAGTGTTGCGGCGGGCGGGGTGTTGGGAGTGTTAATCCCGCCCAGCGTGATCTTTATTATTTACGGCATGGCCACGGAGCAATCAATAGGGAAGCTCTTTATAGCCGGTATTTTGCCGGGAATCCTGCTCATGCTTCTGTATATGGGCGTCATTTATCTGGTCACTTCCCGCAAACCGCACCTGGGGCCGGCCGGGCCGAAAGCGAGTTGGCAAGAGAGGTTCGTTGCGCTCAGCGGCGGGCTGGGTGAAGTCCTGGTTATATTCACTATATCCATGGGCGGGTTGTTTGCCGGGTATTTTACTCCCACGGAAGCAGGGGCTGTGGGCGCAGCGGGCGTCTTGGGAGTAGCCCTTCTGAAAAGGAGCCTCAGCTGGGAAGGTTTTATGAAATCCCTTAAGGATGCCACACGCACCACGGCAATGATCATGCTCCTTATTGCCGGGGCGATGATTTTCGGCCGCCTGATGGCCATCAGCAGGGTACCCTTTGAGCTGGCCCAATGGGCCGGATCCCTACCCTTGCCGCCTTTTGCCGTAATGGGGGTCATATTGCTGATATACTTGATCCTCGGCTGTTTTATCGATGCGCTGGCGATGATTCTTTTGACCATACCGATATTCTATCCCATAGCGGTCAACACCCTCGGCTATGACCCGATTTGGTTCGGAGTGATCATCGTTTTGACCGTTGCCATGGGTGTCATTACACCGCCGGTGGGCATGAATGTATACATCCTCAAAGGCGTTGCCCCGGAAGTACCGCTGGAAGTAATCTTTAAAGGCATCTGGCCTTTCCTGGGGGCGATCATAATTTGCCTGGCAATACTGATAGCCTT
>JALHFC010000021.1:18543-34093 GCA_022839445.1 Pelotomaculum sp. | reverse complement strand
CAAAATTTAATAAAATATCGGTGAGCTACATTTGTAAAGAGGCTTTACCTTTTTGGGTAAAAATGAAGAACCGCGGCCTTGTGGATGAGCTGGTATCTGTAAAAGACGGTATGGACTTGTACTTGCTGAATCATGCTGCAAATGAAAGGTTGAAATTATTTAAGAATTTCAAAAAGACCAGCACAGTTGAAAAACAGGAAAGTCGCTACTGGCCTGGGGCAAACTACACTCATACGCCGCTCGACCCGGAATGGGAGTACGTGGTAGGGATCTGAAACCTTACATTTTCGGATACAATTTACAATGAATAATTCGGAATGGATCCAAAGTCTCCCTATTTGAGACAAAAAAGGTCCGTCCCCACTTGTCTTTTGGAGAAGGGAATCAAGAGAACCGTTCTCTTGATTCCCCCTTGCTTCCTCGGGCTAACGTCCCTTTCTCCTTTTTAAAATTAATTCTACAGCTATCCAGCCTATAATTAGGATTAAGGCTAAAACAGTCATCAAACTGGTGTAATTTAGCTTCTTCCCGGTGCTCCCGGGATGCTCCGGCCCAACCGGTTCTTGAAGCGGCGTTGAATGGGTGGCGCTTTCCCCCCCGGTGTCCGGTTCAGCCTGCTGCTGCCCGGCGGCGGCTACTTCGGACGGTTTATTATCCTGACCCCCCGGATCAGCCGTAATGCTCGAAGATTGCCCGTTTTCAACGGCTAACTGCTGTGGCCGGTTGTTTTGCCCGCCAGATTGTACAGGTTGGGTTGAGGATTGAGTGACCGGATCCCCTTTTGTCTTAAAAGAAATAGTTACACCCTGATCGGATGTCGTCCCCCCAAGAGTGGAAACACCGTTCTTGGCGCACAGATCCGGTGAAATATTTAAATAATATGTCGTGCCGGGGCTCAACGGGCCGGCAGGCCGGACGAACACGTTATTCCTTTGGGAGAAATCAATGGTATCGTCCACCTTGGTCACGCTGACGGGGAAATTAACGTTGTCCTGGGAAATCAGGCTGAAACACTTTCTGTTGTTTTCCCAGACAGTGCTGTTCACCACGTTTTTATCAAATTCCAGCTTAAATTCCGGCTCGGCGGGAATGTCTGCAGCGCCCTGTACTTTACCGCCGTCCGCCAGGGAAATGGAGATAAAGCTTAAGGGTTTTTGACCGGGTATCCCCGGGGACGACGACCGGTCCCCCCCCTGCGCGTGTACAGAAGCGGCATAAAACAACTGTAATAAAATAAAAACACAGAACTGTAATAAAAGTATTTTTCTGCCGGCACGCATAATTTGGCACCCTCCCCCTTTTTAAATGCAAAAAACAAATACCAGAAAAACCAGTGAAACTAATCCAAGCGCCAGCTTGTCTTTTTTTCCGAAACGCAATTTGCTGATTCTGATTTGATTGGAGCCGCCGGTGTAGCACCGGCTTTCCATAGCGGCGGCCAGATCGTCGGCCCTCTGCAGGGAGGCCGCCAGTAACGGGATGAGTACCGCCGCCATGCTTTTTATCCGTACTATTACACTCGGTGAATTGAACTGAGCGCCCCGCGACCTCTGGGCCCGGGTCAAGATCTGCGCCTCTTCTATAATAGTCGGTATAAACCTCAAAGCGGCGCTGATTAGCATAGAGAACTGGTGAACCGGGATTCTCAAGCGGCGCAGCGGCGCAAACAGCGATTCGATGCCCGATGCCAGCTTCAGCGGCGACGTGGTCATGGTCAGCAAGGTAGAGCACAAATATAGAATCATCAGGCGAAAGATCGTCGATACGCCCAGAGATACACCCTCCCTGGTAACATAAACGCTACCCACATGAAACAGCGGCTCGCCTGAAGTGAGAATTGACTGGAAAATAAATGTGAGCAGAAACAAATACCTGAGCTTGCGCAAACTGCGAAGAATTTTTGCCGGCTCGATCCGGGACAGAATAATCACCGCCGCAATCAGCGACATATTCAGCAAAATAACGTACCACTTATAATTAATTAATATTGAAAAAATAACGACCAGACAGACTATTATTTTGGTCCTGGGGTCCAGTTGATGTATGATGGAATTACCGCGTACGAACTGGCCCAGTTTTAACCCTTTCATTTGCCGCATATCTCCTTGAGAAGCCTGTCTATCTCCAACTCGGCCTCTGCCATGGCGCTGATCCCGGTATTAACTTTTTTCCCGCGCCCCGCCAGGGCATGGATCAATTGCAGGTAGTCGGGCATTATGATACCGGGCAGAGCCAGAAAGTCTTTTTGATGCAATACTTCTTTTGGGCTTCCGGTTGCAACCAGCTTCCCATTTTCCAAAACAGCGATCCGATCGGCCAGGGTAAGCAGTTCCCTCAAACTGTGAGATACCATTACTATGGTTGTGCGATCCTCCTGCTGCAGCTTTTTGATCAGATTGAGGATCATGTCCCGGCCCAAAGGGTCCAGGCCGGCTGTCGGTTCGTCCAAAACCAACACCTCGGGTTGCATGGCCAGCACACCTGCTATCGCCACCCGCCTGCGCAGGCCACCGCTAAGGCAAATCGGGGGGAGATCGGCGATCGATTCCGGCTCAAGGCCTACTTTCTTCAGGGCGTCTTCCGTCCTGATCCTGATCTCCCGGGGGCCGAGACCGAGGTTTCTGGGGCCGTATGATACATCTTCAAACACCGTGGCCTCAAAAAGCTGCTGCTCGGGATACTGGAATACCAGGCCAACTTTTTTCCACAACTCGTCCCGGCGCTGTTTAACTGAGGTATCCTGGCCGCAAATTATCACTTTTCCCCCGTCCGGACACAGTAACCCGTTAAAATGCTGGATCAGGGTCGACTTACCGGAGCCGTTGGCGCCCACTATACCCATAAATTCACCCCGCTTTACCGACAGGGTGACGCCGTCAAGGGCCTTCTTTTCATAGGGGGCGCCGGGGCAATAAGTATAGCTTAAATCTTTTACCTCTATAACCGGCATATATATTCCACCATTTGCTGCACGGTAATTATATTTTCGTCGATCATATGGCCGCGCTTTCTTAAGTTGCTGACTAACTGGACAATTCCAGGCGGCTTAAAACCTGCACTGAAAAAGTTTTCCGATGAAAATACTTCCCTTGGCGTCCCTTCCAGATAAATTTGGCCTTGATCGAGTACGATTAAGCGATCCGCATGGACGACATCTTCCATATGGTGAGAAATTAACATAACTGTTATCCCGTATTTTTCATTCAACATTTTTAAATTTTCGATGAGATCGTATTTACCTCCTGGATCCAGCATTGATGTGGGTTCGTCTAAAATCAGGTAGTCAGGTCTCATGGACAGGGCCGCCGCAATAGCCACTTTCTGTTTTTGGCCGCCGGAAAGCAGGTAGGGAGCGTGGTGGCGTAATTCATCCATGCCGGTAGCCTGCAGCGCCCAATCAATTCTCTCTTTCACTTCGTCGGCGTAACACCCCAGGTTCTCGGGGCCGAAGGCGACATCTTCCTCCACGATGGGGCTGACAATCTGGTTGTCGGGATTTTGAAAAACCATGCCCACATGACGCCTGATCTCGATTATTGATTTTCTGTCGGCCGTGTCTATCCCGTTTACGAATACTTTGCCGGCGGTAGGCAGTATCAGGCCGTTAATAAGGCGGGCCAGTGTGGATTTTCCCGACCCGTTCATCCCCACCAGCCCGACGAATTCACCCTGGTTAATGGTCAAAGTTATATTATCCAGAGCGCACTTTTTGTGAGAGCGGCCGGTTGCATATTCTTTTGTAACGTTAATGAGCTCAATACTGCCCGCCGCCACAACCATTCTCCTCACAACAGGTCATATTTGTATTTGACGCGGAGCCGGCCTTAAACTTACTCTACTCCCAACTCGACAACCTGGGTCTTAAGCGCTTGATTAAAACCGAAGCGATAAGCCCCCCCGCCGCACCGAACAATGTGTGGGAAACCGAGGCAAAGCCTAGCCCCAAAGCTATAAAGCCCATCGGAAATTTAAGCAGTATCCCCAAAACCAGGTTTACGAGCAACTTCGACAAGCTGGTCAGCGTTCCGCAGATAGCCCCGACTAACGGGTTTTCCAGTTTGTTGTAAAATAAGGGAGAAAGAAAATCCAACAGTAAGCCTGGAACAAAATATTTGAAAAACACAAACACGCCTTCCTTGCCCAGCCCCAGCAGCACGGCAAGAATACCTGAAACAGCGCCCATGATCATACCGGCGCCGAATTTGGGAATCAGCCCCTTGCCCAGAACCAGGATCCCCATCCAGTAAATACTGGTGTGTCCCGGCAAATGCAGGGGTATCCTCGTTATGTCCTTGGTTATCGATATGAGGGTCCCAAACATGGTCAATCTCAGCACATCGGCCAGGCCCAGTCTGAAAATGAACTTTTCTGATATTGACACCGGGTTTTTTTCTTCGTTTTTTGCTGTGCGAGCCACTGCAGTTACCTCTTAATCAGTTAATTTTATTGATTTCACTGACGTTTTCAACCAGGATATACCGGTAATTATTTTTATTTATTAAATTCACCGTTCCCTGATTTGTAACGCATAAAATATAGTCCCTGTTAACTTCATCCTTACCGGCCCTAAAGACGGCGCCGTCGCCCAGTCCTTTGATTTCAACCTGATTGAACTCGCTTATACCTGCAGCGCCCATAACATACAGCAGGGTAGGCCCTTTTGAGTCCGGGGCGCCGGGGAATTCCTGCTCGTTTAAATACCTGATCACATCAACACCCATATAGGCAGCAAGTTCATTGTTATCCAGCACTTTGATCACCTTGCCCGCACTCAACCCCCGCTCTTTAGATGCGTTTTCAAGCAGGTAGGAAGCAGCGACAATCATTAAAATAATGCTAATGCCGATAATTATTTTTTTATTTAACGACATACCGGCTTTACCTCTTTGATTTAAATAGTATAATAATATGACACAAAAAATCCCAGCCAAAAAGAACCGGGAAAAGCATAAAATTTTATTTTATTATAACTTATAGAAGGATTTATGTAAAACCTCTAATCACTTATAATAATTGCTTAAATAATGGTAAATATTTAAAAATTATTATTATAGCACCCTAGCCGCGCCGCTAAAGATCAACCCCCGGCGCCCGTCAACAGTTACAATCTCACCGTCGGTAAGGATATCGGTGGCCGCCTCAACCCCGACGACAACCGGGATACCGTACTCAAGGCAGACAATAACGGCATGAGAGGTAATGCCGCCTACTTCAGTTATCACTGCCCCGGCCTTCTTCATAAAAGGAATGAATTCGCTGTCAGTTGCCGGAGCTACCAGGATATCACCTTCCTCCATAATATCCGGCGCGTCCCAAGAATCATGAATAATCCTCACAGTACCTGTCACCGCGCTATGTCCAATACCGGTCCCTCTGGCCACGATATCCCCGACAGTATAGACCCTGATTAGGTTTGTCGTCCCCTTGACTCCAATGGGTACTCCGGCAGTGAATACCACAAGGTTGCCTCCTTTAATTAAACCTGCGGTTAAAGAAGCCTCTATCGCCGCGGTCATCATACCATCCGTATTGTTTTGAACTGTAGACAGCAGCGGTTGAACTCCCCACGACAAGGCCAACTTCCGCATCACACCTTCATGTGGTGTAACAGCTATAATTGGCGCTCGCGGCCGGTACTTGGAAACCATTCTGGCCGTATGCCCGGACTCGGTAGAGCTGATAATGGCCGCCGCGCCGAGATTCTGGGCTATGGCGCAGGTAGCGAAACTGATGGCGTCGGGTACCGTTTTCCCGCGCGAAGCTACTCTTTTTCTGCCTAGCGCCTGCTCAAAGTGCAACGCAACTTCCGTGCGCCCGGCAATCCTGGCCATTGTTTCCACCGACTCTACAGGATACTTCCCAATAGCGGTTTCACCGGAAAGCATTACGGCGTCGGTTCCGTCAAATATGGCGTTTGCTACATCGCTGGCTTCCGCTCTGGTGGGACGGGGGTTATGGATCATGGATTCCAGCATCTGTGTGGCAATCACTACCGGCTTACCTGCCCGGTTGCACTTTTCGATAATCTCTTTTTGTACTAGGGGGACTTCCTCCGGGTGTATTTCCACCCCCAGGTCCCCCCTGGCCACCATAATCCCGTCCGAAACCTTGATGATATCGTCCAGGTTGCTGACCGCCCTTCTGTTCTCTATCTTGGCGATGATATCGATACAAGCGCCGGCCTTTTCCAGGATATGCCGTATTGACAGAATATCGGCAGGCTTTCTGACAAATGAGGCGGCAATAAAATTAACATTTTGTTCGATGCCGAATTGTATATCCTCGATATCCTTCTGAGTGACTGCCGGTAGACTGATCACCACCCCCGGCACATTAACACCTTTTTGACTGGTCAATTCACCGCCATTTCCAACCAGGCAATTTATCTCCGTCTTTGTAGCGGACAGGACTCTTAGTTCCACCAGTCCGTCATCGATTAAGATGGTGTCCCCTTCCCGGACATCCTCCGGCAGTCCCTTATGGGTAACGGGTATCCTCTGCTTATCACCTTCGATAGCATCAGTAGTTAGTGTCACCTGGGCTCCTTCCTCCAGGTGAACAGGTTCTTCTTTAAAATAGCCCAGGCGAATCTCCGGCCCCCTGGTGTCAAGCATAATTGCCACATTTTTGCCAGTTTCCTCCGCTACCCGGCGGATGGCCGCTATACGCCGCCCGTGCTCCTCTTGCGTACCGTGCGAAAAATTCAGGCGGGCTACATTCATACCGGCCATGAGAAGATTCTTTAAAGTTTCCTCACTATCACTGGCAGGGCCTATAGTACAAACAATCTTGGTCCTGCGCAAGTCCATCCCTCCTAAAATGAAACTGCCCGTATAACAGTTTCCTTTGCGCAACCTAACGTTAGATAGACAGCACACCCGCCAGATCGTATAGCTCCATGTCAATAGACTTGGTCTGGCTAAGAGCGTCATCTATATCGGTTGCAGTTATCTGCGCTGCTCTGACGCCGATTAGTTTTTTGGTTTCTCCGGCCATGAGCAATTCCACTGCCTTGGCGCCCATGCGGCTGGCCAGGATCACATCGGTTGCGGAAGGCATACCGCCCCGCTGCAAGTGCCCCAGGATAATCACTTTAGTGTCAAAGCCGGTCCGCTCACTTATTTTACGTCCCACCTCCAGACTGCTGGCCACCCCTTCGGCGACTACGATAATACTGTGCATTTTACCACGGCGGTAGCCCCGCATAAGCCGGTCACAGATTTCATCGTAGTCGAAAGGATACTCCGGAATCAAAATAGACTCTGCGCCCCCGGCCAATCCGGCGGCAAGCGCAATATAGCCGCAGCGCCTTCCCATCACCTCAATGATAAAAGTACGTTCGTGAGAAGTAGCCGTATCCCTGATCTTGCTGATGGCTTCCACGGCAGTACTAACAGCAGTGTCAAACCCGATGGTTTGATCCGTACCGGGGATATCATTGTCAATAGTTCCCGGTATCCCTACCACCGGGAGACCATACTCCTGGTTGAATACTTTGGCGCCCCGAAAAGATCCGTCGCCCCCAATCACAATGAGCCCCTGGATACCAAACCGTTTAACATTTTCATTTGCCTTGGCCCGGCCAACGGGGTTCATAAATTGGTCCGAGCGGGCGGTGCGTAAAATTGTTCCTCCCCTGAGAATAATGTCCGCAACCGAACCAAGGTTCATGGGCGCAATGTCCGCCTCTACAAAGCCATTATACCCTCGTTTTATACCGAGAACTTCAAGGCCGTGGTAAATGGCCTTGCGCACCACGGCCCTAATGCAGGCGTTCATACCGGGCGAGTCCCCGCCACTGGTTAACAAAGCAATCCTTTGCAATGACTACACCCCCTATAAACCGTTCGCTAGATTAGTTTAAACAGAATTAATGGTTTCCATGACCTCATGGACCTCAGATTCAGGTACAAGGATTTCCACTGAACAGGAATCGCTTGTTTGAGGCAGGCCGCTCACCCTCAGTTTCACCAAGAAACCCTCTGCCGTTAGAAGCTTCTTGAGCCTTTCGGCTTCTTTTTTATTTGGCGCAATGTAAACTACCGTCCACATTTTTGAAGCCCCCTATAAGGTTTTCGGCGTGCCTTTAGTTCTTTCTACTCATTTTCCGTTATTCCTCTTTTAAGCTAAAAATAAGTATACCCAGAGCTTTCACCCTGGATACTACTATAATTAGACCGTTTATTCATCCGAGCGCAGCCTGCCGTGTCTGGTCAACACCTCCACCGGCCCCCGTATTTTAATTGCCGATGTGTGTTCGGTAAACTGGGCGATCATCACCTCGTTTTTATCTAATTTTTCTGAATGGTGAAATTTAGTATCCCTGCCCCGGGTCAGCCCGATAATGGTAACTCCGTTACCCAACGCTTTGATCACAATATACTCTCCGGTAATCTCCCACAACTCCGGCAATAAAATCACCTCTTAAATTCTCCCAATTTAGCAGATTGATCATAACACACTTAAGCCCGAATTGACAAGCGCGTCACGCGGCGCCCCTTAAATTATAACTCCAGGATACTAAAAAATTTTTTAGTTTTTTTCGCTATTTGACGTGTGGACGGGTTTAAGCTTTGTTGCCCATTGTCCTTAATCGCTCCTTTTTCATCCACAGCCCTCCCACTGCGGGTTTCTTTTCTTTTTATCTTTACCCTGGCCTGTCCCAAAATATCCACTAACCTGCCGGTGACCGGACCGGATAAATCAACCCAAAACTCCTCGCCGGCCTTGATCACTTTTTTTTCTTTCTCAAAATGCAAAAATACCGGGGACTTGCCTTTAAAGCTGCCCAAAATGAGCTGTACTTGATCCAGCAGGGGCGAGTCGGCAGTATCAATCAGCAAATGCAGTTCTCCCCCGAGATGGCTTTCCATTGTGGAGATCTCCTCACCGATGATTTTTGCTTCCTCACCGCTCCCGCTAACCTTTCCCTTAACCAAGACCACCTCGTCCTCCCGGATCGCCAGGCGGTTTTGCAGGTAAGTCCGGGGGAAAACCACCACTTCCACAGTACCGGTGAGATCTTCCACGTCTAAAAACGCCATATTATCACCTTTGCGAGTGATAATTTTTTTAATCCCGGCAATCAAGCCTCCTAGCGCCACTTCACTGCCTTCGGGCAACTCCGGGATTTCCGCCGTGCTGACCGTTGCCAGCCTGTACAAGTCTTCCCGGTAACGGGAAAGGGGATGGCCGCTGATGTAGAGCCCCAAAGTTTCTTTCTCAATGGCTAAAAGCTCTGCTTCCGGGTATTCCCCTACATCGGGAAGGCCAAGGCTCACGGTTTCACGGACTTCCTCCCCAAACAAATCCAAAAGGGAAAGCTGCCCGTTTTCCCGCTCCCGCTGCGACTGCTGGGCTAGGGCCAAACCCGTATCCACGGCCGCCATCAGCTGGGCACGCCGGTGACCAAGGGAATCAAAGGCGCCGCACTTGATCAGGCTCTCCAATACTCTTTTGTTGACGGTCCTTGTATCCTGGCGCCTGCAAAAATCCGCGTAGCCGCTAAATGGACCTTCCTTATCTCTAGTCAGGATGATCGATTCGACCGCCCCAATACCGACATTCTTCACCGCAGCCAGGCCGAAGCGAATCTTGTTTCCCGCAACCGCAAAGCTTTCCTTGCTTTCATTGACATCGGGCGGCAGCACATCTATCCCCATCCGCCTGCATTCCTCTATATACATGGATACCTTGTCGGTTTTGTCTTTAACCGAAGTCAAAAGCGCCGCCATATATTGCAGGGGGTAATTAGTCTTTAAGTAAGCAGTCTGGTAGGAAACAAGAGCATAGGCCGCCGAGTGGGATTTGTTAAAACCATAACCTGCAAAGTATTCCATCAGGTCGAAAATCTGACCGGCAATTACCTCTTTAACGCCATTTCCCCGGGCGCCTTCAATAAACTGCGCCCGCAGGCCGGCAAGGATCTCCGGCTTTTTCTTCCCCATTGCCCGGCGCAACAGGTCGGCCTCACCCAGGGTGAACCCGGCTAAATCACTGGCAATACGCATAACCTGTTCCTGGTATAAGATGACGCCGTATGTATCCTTTAATATAGGCTCTAGTTTAGGGTGCAAGTATTTTGCCTTTTTTACGCCGTGCTTATTTTTGATAAAGTCATCCACCATGCCGCTTCCTAGCGGGCCCGGGCGGTACAGGGCCACCAGGGCGACAATGTCTTCAAAAATCTCGGGTTTCAAGTCGCGCAAGATAGAGCGCATACCGCTGCTTTCAAGCTGGAACACCCCCGCGGTCTCACCCCTGGAAAGCATCTCGTAAGTCGCCCGGTCATCAACGGGTATCTTCTCTATATCCAGTTCTTTGCCGGTACTGTCCCATACCAGGCGGACCGCGTCATCGACAACCGTTAATGTCCTAAGACCCAGCAGGTCCATCTTTAAAAGGCCTAGTTCCTCCACCGTTCCCATGGCAAACTGGGTAGTTACGGGGCCGTCTGAAGCCTTATATAAAGGGATATAGTGGGTAAGCGGTTCCGGTGTAATCACAACACCGGCGGCATGTGTGGAAGCGTGCCTGGGCATCCCCTCCAGGGCCGCCGCGGTATCGATCAGGTCCTTTATCTCCGGCTTCCGGTCATACAACTCCTTTAATTCCGCCACGTCGTTCAAGGCTTTTTCAATGGTTACGTTCAGTTCGGCGGGCACTAGCTTAGCCACCCTGTCCACTTCACTGTATGGTATGTCCATCGCCCGCCCGACGTCCTTGATCGCCAACCGCGCCGCCATGGTGCCGAAAGTAATAATCTGCGCCACTTTGTCGGCGCCGTATTTCCGGACTACATAATCGATCACCTCGCCCCGCCGCTCGTAGCAAATATCCACGTCGATGTCCGGCATGGATACCCGCTCCGGGTTGAGGAAACGCTCAAACAGCAGGCCGTATTTCAGCGGGTCGATGTTTGTTATGCCCAGGCTGTACGCAACCAGACTTCCGGCTGCGGAACCGCGCCCCGGGCCCACCGGGATCTTACGCTGTCTGGCATGATCTATAAAGTCAAAGACAATCAGGAAATAAGCTGAATAGCCCATTTGCTTGATGACGCCCAGCTCAAATGCCAACCGCTCTTTTACCACATCACTAAGTCCGCCGTAAACCCTCCGGGCGCCTTCATAGCAAAGCTTCTCCAGGTAGGTGTCGGCGGTGTAGCCGGACGGTACGGCATAATGCGGCAGGAGATATTTGCCGTAATCCATCAAAACGTTGCAGCGGTCCGCAATTTCCAGCGTGTTCCGAAGCGCTTGTTTATGTTCATCGAATAAGATATCCATTTCCCCAGGGCTTTTCAAGTAAAGTTCTTTGGACTGGAATTTCATCCGGCTTGGGTCGTCCAAACTTTTGCCGGTCTGTATGGCCAACAGGATATCCTGGTTGGCGGCGTCCTCGCGCCGCACGTAGTGGACATCATTAGTGGCAACCACCGGGATATTCATTTCAGCGCTTATCTCAAGCAATCCCCTGTTGGCTGTTTTTTGGTCTGGAAGCTGGTGATCTTGGAGTTCCAGGTAAAAATTCCCCGGCCCAAAAATATCCCGGTACTCCGTGGCCGCCCGCCTGGCCTTTTCATTTTCCCGGGCCAAGATACCGGTGGCGACTTCCCCGGCAATACACCCGCTCAAGGCAACAAGGCCCTTGCTGTATGTGGCCAGTGCTTCCTTGTCTACCCGCGGCTTGTAATAAAATCCCTTTGTAAACCCCAGCGAAACAAGGCTTAACAGGTTGCGGTAACCATCCTCATTTTCAGCCAGCAAGACCAGGTGGTACAGGTTATCGTCCACCTTCGGTGTGCGGTCGGCCATGGTGCGCGGCGCCACATAGACTTCGCAACCCAGGATAGGCTTAATCCCGGTTTTTTTGCAGGCTTTGTAAAAATCCACCACACCGTACATTACCCCGTGATCGGTAATAGCCAGGGCGGGCATTCCCAACTCTTTAGCCCGGGCCACAACATCGTTAATGCGGGCCGCGCCGTCTAAAAGGCTGTATTCGGTGTGAAGGTGCAAGTGCACAAACAAGTTGTAATCATCACCTTTCTAAGAAACGGGGACATCTAAGATGTAGGAACATACCCTCTCCCCCTGATCGAGTAACATTCCCCCTGGGGACATTCCTCCGGAGGAGGTGTGTCCCCCTACCTTAGATCAGCCCACTCACCACCGGTAATCTTCTCTAACTGTTCCATGGTTACGGGTAGGGCTGAGTTGGGTGTGCCGGCTGCAGCATAAACCACCGTAAAACGCCGCATCGAATTGTCCAGCAAAATAGGCAGCTTTTCCGGCAAGGCCACCGGGCAGACGCCACCAACTGAATAGCCGGTAACACGCCTTACCGTTTCGGGGTCGGCCAACCTTACCTTGGATACGCCCAGGCGCTTTTTCAATTTACTGCTTTTTACCCTGTTGTCGCCGCTTGCCACAACCAGCACCGGCTGCCCACCGGCCAGGAACACCAGTGTTTTAGCAATCTGACCCACTTCCACATTCAGGGCCTCCGCCGCCAGTTCACATGTGCTGGTGCTCTCCTCCAGCACGGTAACCTCTAAACCCATATTATACTGATCCAAGTAGGACTGGACCTTTTCAACAACATCCATGTTTTTATACCCGTTCTCCCTTCTATAGTCAATAATTAGTTGACACCTTTTAGTGTTGACGTATCAATAAATCTTCGCATATCCAATCTAAAAAAACAGGCAGGCATTCATAAATATTTTAATTGATCACCTAGCACATGTTTCATGTATGTGATTTTGCATTTTAATTTTACTTCAGCCCGGGAAAAGCCTGCTGCCGCAGCGCCTCAAAAAGCACTACCGCCACCGAGTTGGACAGGTTCAGGGACCGCGCCCCCGCAATCATCGGTATGCGCACCCGGCTGTCCGGAAAAGAGCCTAAAATTTCCGGCGGCAGCCCCTTCGTCTCTTTGCCGAAAACCAGAAATGAACCCGGCTCGTACAGTATATCCGTGTAACACCTGGAAGCTTTTGCAGTGACCGGATAAAACCGGCCCCCCCGGTGGTTTTCCGTAACCTCCCGGAAGCTGTCGTAATAAAGCACCTTTACCAGGTTCCAGTAGTCCAGGCCGGCGCGCTTCAAGTATTTATCTGCCGTGGAAAAACCCAGGGGGCGGACCAGATGCAAAGTCGCGCCGGTGACAGCGCAGGTCCGGGCAATATTGCCGGTGTTCGCGGGTATCTCAGGCTCAACCAAAACTATATTCATCATATTTCACCACTTATACGGGCAGAGTTCTTTTACACAGCAGGCGCCGCACACCGGCTTCCTGGCCAGGCAAATGGCGCGCCCGTGGGCAATCAAGCGGTGGTGCGCGGCCATCCTTTGCTGCGGCGGGATACAGGCGGCCAGATCTTCTTCAACTTTTGCCGGAGTTTTAGCCGATGACAGCCCCAGCCTGCGGGCTACGCGAAATACGTGGGTATCTACTGGCAATGCGCTTCCCCCATAGGCTACTCCTACAACCACACCGGCAGTCTTTCCTCCTACTCCCGGCAGAGTCTCAAGTTCTTCCCTGGTACGCGGCACAATGCCGCCGTAGCGTTTTACGATTTCTCGCGAAGCTTCAATGATATATTTGCTTTTGTTCCGGTACAACCCGCATCCCTTTATGTGTTTTGCAAGTTCACCGGCAGACAGCGCCGCGAAATCGCCCGGTTTGTTATATTTTTTAAAAAGTAAATCAGTAACCCGGTTTACCTGCTTGTCCGTACTCTGGGCAGAAAGGATGACCGCTACCAGCAGTTCAAACGGGGTTTTAAAATTCAAGGCCGTGCCCGCTTGCGGATAATATTTCGCTAATATATCCATTATTTTATCAAAATTTTCTTTCTTTGCGCAGGGTATTTTAATAATATCAAAAAACTCCTTTTTTTAAACAACGCCGTTTTAAAATTCGCCCTTTGTCGTAATCCCTTCCGGGGTTGCCTGTTCCTTCTTTGTTGCATAATTTTTTTGAGGCTAGATTTGCGCCGCCGGTAAATAAACCTTCAACATCCGGGCAATAATAAAAAAGGTTTTTGGATAGTTCAATTATACCACGATTTTTGAATAGTAATCTTCTTTAACATTAAGGGGGGACCTTGCTCGATGAATCTCTTTTTGTTTTTTTTAGCTTTAACAATTGTATTAGCTGCAGGTATTTTTTTATGGCCGGCGAGACGCAACCGCAAAGCAAAGCCCAATGTATTGCCCAGGCCACTGTTTAAGGAAGAATTGGCTGCGGAACTAGGACCGCAAATACGGGTTTCAATGACCCGTCCGGCTAGCGGTCCACCGGAGATCCAACTACCGCAAAAATACGGGGTCGACCGCATGGTTCTGCTGGCGAGGGATCCCCATTGGCTTTTTGCCTACTGGGAAGTTACCGCCACAAAACAAGAAGAATTCAAAAGCAGTTACGGGCCGGAAACATGGCCTTCTACACATCCTGTTTTGAGAGTGTACGATGTAACGGATGTGGACTTCAACGGAAATAACGCAAACAGTTATATCGACCTTCATATAGAAGAACACGTCGATAACTGGCACATCGAAGTAGGTGAGCCTGACCGCACGTTTTGCGTTGACCTGGGTCGCATGTTTCCGGACGGTCGCTTTGTGACTTTATTGCGCTCTAATGTTGTTACTACCCCCCGCGCTTCGCTGTCCGATCGCTTAGACGAAGAGTGGATGTGGATTGAAGGGCTATACCGCTCTATTGAGAAAATTAAATACGGTACCAGTTCGCCTTTGATCATTGAGGAACTGGCCATACGGAAAGGAGCGCTTCCCCTGGGGATCAGTTCTCCGGGAAAATGGGACGCGGGAAGTAAGAATTAAGCTTTTATAAACAGTCTACAGCTTACCACGACCGATCAACAATGAAAGGGGTTCGTTATGTCCAAGGGATACCTTTGTCTCGTATTACACGCGCACCTCCCTTATGTGCGCCACCCTGAACATGAAGACTTTCTTGAAGAAAAATGGCTCTTTGAGGCTGTAACAGAAACATATATACCATTAATTCAGGTATTTGACCGCCTCTTGGATGAGAGTGTAAATTATAGGCTGACTATGACCTTGACTCCATCTTTGATTTCCATGCTAACAGACTCTTTGCTTCAGGAACGCTACGTCGGTCACCTGGCAAAGCTGATTGAGTTGGCGGATAAGGAAGAAGGGCGCACCTACGGCAGTCCCTACCACGAAGCCGCCCTGATGTATAAAAAACGGTTGCGGGAGGCTATGTCCATTTTTTGCGACAAGTACGATCGTAACCTCGTTAAGGCTTTTAAAAAATTTCAAGACGCCGGGCGCCTGGAGATCATTACCTGCGCCTCTACCCACGGTTACCTACCATTGATGATGATCTGCCCGGAAGCTGTGCAAGCACAGATAAAAGCAGCTACGGATCTGTACACACGTCATTTTGGCAGGCCCCCGCACGGTATCTGGCTTCCCGAGTGCGCCTACGCACCGGGTATAGATGAAATATTAAAACAAAACGGGTTAAAATTCTTTTTTACAGACTCCCATGG
>JALHFC010000021.1:11231-18431 GCA_022839445.1 Pelotomaculum sp. | reverse complement strand
GGGAATTTTACCGGGATATAGGACATGACCTGGATTTTGAATACATCAAGCCTTATATCCATCCCGACGGGATCAGGACCCATACCGGGCTCAAATATTACAAGATAACAGGCAAGGTAGACTTGAGCCAAAAAGAGCCGTACAGCCCCCGGCAGGCGGAAGAAAAAGCAGCACAGCACGCCGGAAACTTTATGTTTAACCGGCAGCACCAGGTGCTGCACCTTTCCAGCATGATGGAAAGGCCGCCTATTATTGTCGCTCCTTACGACGCCGAGCTGTTCGGACACTGGTGGTTTGAAGGCCCGATGTGGCTGGACTTCTTAATTCGTAAAATCGCCTTTGACCAGGATCTAATTGAGCTGGTAACGCCCAGTGATTACCTGCGGCGGTTCCCCTGCAACCAGGTAGCGACACCGTGTTCTTCTAGCTGGGGCAACAAGGGGTACCATGAGGTCTGGCTTTGCGAGGCTAACGACTGGATTTACAGGCACCTGCACATGGCGGCCGGCATGATGGTATCTATGGCTAACCGGCGCCGCGACGCCGGTGGTCTGCTCAGGCGGGCCTTAAACCAGGCCGCGCGTGAACTAATGCTGGCGCAGAGCAGCGACTGGGCCTTTATCATGAGCACGGGCACTATGGTGGAATATGCCGTTAATAGAACCAAGACCCACCTGAGCAATTTCTTGCGCCTGCACGATGAAATAGAAGGCAACAGGATTGACGAAGGCTGGTTGAAATACCTGGAATACAACAACAACATTTTTCCGGACATGGACTACACCTGGTACCGGAGCCAGACCCCCGAAGCAAAAGCAGTGTAATTCGTGGGAAGCAAGGGGAAGCAAGTTGACGTTCTTTTTGCTTCCTTTACATCATTGTAGTAGGCGAAAGGGCATGTATAGGCACGACATGCCTTGTACACAACAACCCCGTCCCCTTGTCAATCTATATTTTATTTTAATTGTAGACAAAATAATGAAACTATGTTATTATGCAAAAAAATGAATAAAATGATCAGGTATCCCCGGCTTTGCCGGGGATGAAAGGGAACCGGGTGAAAATCCCGGACGGTCCGGCCACTGTAAGTGGGGAGCGACTTCCAAAAATGCCACTGGGTTTAATAAATAACCTGGGAAGGCGGAAGGCAGGCTGTGAACCACGAGTCAGGAGACCTGCCGTACCGCCTTCCATGGAAAGGCCAGGGCTTTTTGTATATTTATTCAAGGTGTAAAAGACCCGGAATTCCTAAGAAGGAATCCGGGTCTTTTTATTGTCTATTGAAAGGGCGGAAAAATTGGTTAAAAAATCTGAAAATAATGAAAATATTAAACTTGTTGTTTTAAGAGTAACCGGCAATTGCAACCTGCGCTGCCGCTACTGTTATGCCTGCGGCGGAGACAGCCGGGAGGACATGAGTTGGGCTATTGCCAGGAAAGCGATAGACTATGCCGCTCTTCCCGGGAATTCTTTTAAGGTTCAGTTTACCGGCGGCGAGCCGCTCCTGAATCTTTCCTTAATCAAAAAAATAGTGGCCTACACCAGAAATAAAAGAATTGCAGCATATTACCAGATGCAGACCAACGGTACTCTGATCACCCCGCAAATAGCCGCTGAATTAAAAAAGATGCGTATAGCCATAGGGATCAGCCTGGATGGTATGCCGGATGTAAATGACTACTTGCGCCCCTTCGCCGGCGGTCACGGCTCCACCCTGGCCGTCCTGCACGGTTTGTCCAATCTCGGGGCGGCAGGCGTGAAAGTCGGTCTCACCGCTGTTTTAACAAAACATAACATTACCGGTTTGCCGCGACTGGTGGAACTGGCCGGTTATACAGGAAACGTCTATGGAATTGCGTTTGATTTACTGCGCCCGCTGGGCAGAGCCGGCGCTAACAACATCCTGCCGCCTGCGCCGGCGGTTATGGAGAAATTTGTGCGTACTTGCCTGCGCCGGGCCGGGGAAATAGCAAGCATGGGCGGCAATCCGGTCAAATTCCGGGATGTAGAGCGCTTGAAGCGGCAGTTAAGCCGCCGGCTGGCGCGACGGCATTATTGTTATGCCACCACCGGCCAGTCTCTCGCGGTAATGCCAAAAGGTGATGTCTACCCCTGTTCATCGCTGGCCGGTCAGCCGGAATTTTATATAGGAAACATTACCGCACAGGATTTTTCCCTGTCGCCGGGTATGGCCCGGTTGTCGTTTTTACGGCGGGAGGTGAGCGATTTGGATGGCTGCCGGGAGTGTCCCGATCACTGGCTATGCGGGGGAGGCTGCCTGGCCCGGGCATACGCCTACACCGGCAGAGTTGATCGGCCCTACCCGGGTGACTGCCTGTTAAAAAAGGTATTCATTCAGTACGTTAAAGAAAAAAGTTGCACAAATCCGCATTGTTTAGAAAATGCAAAGGGGGTTAACGATATTGTCCTATAAAATCGCCTATTATACAGCACTGGAAAACGGCATTATTATCCTGTCCCGGGCGGCGCAAGAGCTCAGAGACAATTACGGGCCGGCGTTCCAAATTTGCGCGCGTTCTCCGGCCGATTTCATAAATAAAAAGAAACTGGAGCAGTTTATCAGCGAAAGCGCTTCATTTCAGCTGGTCATTATGCACCTGCACGGCGGCAAGGGAAGCCTGCCCGATTTCGACCGCCTTGTATCCGCACTTGAAAAATCAGGCGTACCTCTTTACATTCACGCTACTTCGTTGGAAGACGAAGTAGAAAGCCGGCAGCATTCCAATTTGAGCGAAAAAGATTACCGGTATGCAAGAAAATACATTAACTGCAGTGGTATGGACAACCTGTACAACTTGTTCCTTTGGGCGGCCAACCGCTTTGCCGGCGGCAGTTTTACCATATGCGAACCTGTGCCTCCGCCCTGGGAAGGCATCTACCACCCCCGCTTTCCGGACGGTAGTGTCCAGTGGCCGGTTTACCGGGCGCAATGCTGCCCGCCCGGCCGCCCGACAATCGGCATTTTATTTTACCGCAGCCACTGGCTGGCTGAAAACACTGCTTATATTGACGCGCTGGTGGAGGCAGTCGAAAAGTGGGGGGCAAATGCCCTGCCTATTTTCCTGCAAGCCACACGCGATGTGGAGTTGGGCAACCAGGGCATAGAAGGTGTTATCGACAATATGCTCCTTGTTGACGGCCGGCCTGTCGTAGACGCGTTGATCAACACCCTGTTGTTTTCACAATCCTTAAAGCACGGCCCGGAGCTTGAGCCCGGCGAAAATAATTGTTTTACCCGGCTGGGCGTGCCTGTTCTGCAAGGTATTGTTTCGTTGAACAGTTACCGGGAATGGTTTGACTCTTTGCAAGGCTTAAACCCTATGGATATTGCAATCAGCATTGCAATGCCCGAGTTTGACGGCAATTTAATTACCGTGCCGGCGGCGACGCGAGAGTACGGCGTCAGGGATTCCCTGACGGGAGCCCAAATGATTTACTACCGTCCCGTCCCGGAGCGAGTGAATAAAATAGCCGGGCTGGCTTTAAAATGGGCCCGGTTGCGGCAAAAGCCCAACCGTGAAAAAAAGGTGGCCGTTATTTTTCACAACTACCCGCCTCGCAACGATACCATCGGTTCGGCTTTCGGCCTGGACTCGCCGGCCAGCGTATTAAATATTTTGCATGAAATGAAAGAAGCCGGCTATACTTTATCCTCCCTGCCTGAAAACAGCCAGGCGCTAATGGAAGATATTTTAAGCCGGGTGACCAACGACCGCCGCTGGGCCAGTGCAGAGCAAATGGCGGAGTCGGCCGTGGATGGAGTGACCCCGGAGGAGTATGCCGGCTGGCATCAAGAATTTCCTGAAAAAGTTAAAGCGCAAATGGCAAATGATTGGGGAGCGCCGCCGGGAGAAGTTTTTAATTATGGGGGCAAGCTTTTAATTCCCGGAATTATGAACGGCAACGTGTTTATCGGCATGCAGCCGCCAAGAGGTTTTTTAGACGACCCGTCAAAAATTTACCACAGCCCGGACGCCTCGCCGCCCCACCACTACCTGGCCTATTACCGCTGGCTGAGGGACGACTTCGGGGCCGACGCCGTTATGCACATCGGCAAACACGGTTCATTGGAATGGCTGCCCGGCAAATCGGCCGGCCTTGGCGACAGCTGTTACCCGGACCTGTCAATTGCCGATCTGCCGAACATCTACCCTTATATCATCAACAACCCCGGTGAGGGAACACAAGCCAAAAGGCGCAGCTACTGCTGCATCATCGACCACTTAATCCCGGTAATGACCAATGCCGACACGTACGATGAACTGGCCGGCCTGGAAGTGCAGCTAGAGGATTACTACCAGGCTAAAATGCTGGATCCGGGCAAACTGCCGCACCTGCAGCGGTTGATCTGGGAGAAGGTAACGGCCGCGCACCTGGACCGTGATTTGGACTGCCGGTGGGAGGAAGTTAGCCGGGACTTTGACGTATTCCTGGAAAACCTGCACGGCTATATCAGTGAAATAAAAGATACGCAGATCAGGGACGGGCTGCATATTCTGGGCCGACCGCCGCAGGCGGAAAAACTGGTGGAGATGTTAATCGCCCTGACCAGGCTGCCTAACGGGCCGGTTCCCTCTTTACGCCAGGAAATAGCCGCAGCGCTGGATCTGGACTACGATACATTGCTGGCTGAGCGGGGCAAGTTTATTGCCGGGCGGGGCAAAACCGGCGGCCAACTGCTGGATGAAATCAATGCCTTAATTAAGCAAATAATAACAGCCTTATATGAGATAGATTTCAATCCTGAAGCCGTACCGCAAATATGCCGGCGGTTTTTGTGGAACAGTGTGCCGCCGGTAGAAAAAACCCTTCATTATATTGCCACGGTGCTGGTCGATAAGCTAGGCGGCACTGCCGGCGAGCTGACCCATGCCATGGATGCCCTGGCCGGACTCTTTGTGCCGCCCGGTCCTTCCGGGGCGCCGACCCGGGGCATGGCCGACATTCTTCCAACGGGGCGCAATTTTTATTCCATAGACCCGCGGGCCATTCCATCACCGGCCGCCTGGGAGGTAGGGGTGGCTCTGGGTGACGCCCTGCTGGAGCGTTACCTGGCCGATGAGGGCATGTATCCGGAAAGCATCGGCATTATCATTTGGGGATCGCCGACTATGCGCACCAAAGGGGACGACATTGCTGAAATCCTTTATTTGATGGGTGTTAAACCGGTATGGGAAGAAAAAAGCGGGCGTGTAAACGGTTTGTCTGTAATCCCCGCCAGTGAACTGGGGCGCCCGCGCATTGATGTAACCGTGCGCATCAGCGGATTTTTCCGCGACGCCTTCCCCAATGTCGTCACTTTACTTGATGAAGCCGTAGAAATGGTTGCCGACCTGCCGGCAGAAGAAGAGAAAAACTACCTGGCCGAACACGTCCGGGAAGAAACGGAAGCGCTTGCCGCAGGCGGGACAGCAGCGGCAAAAGCAAAAGAAATGGCTCTTTACCGTATTTTCGGCTGCCGGCCCGGCGCCTACGGGGCCGGTGTCAGCAGCGCCATTGACGCTAAAAACTGGCAAGATGAACATGATCTAGGCAACATTTACGTCACCTGGGGCGGCTACGCTTACGGTGGCAAAAAATACGGCGTAACGGCGCCGGAACAGTTTAAAAAACGCCTGAGCAGGCTTGATTTGACCGTGAAAAACGAGGACACGCGCGAATACGATATGCTGGACAGCGATGACTTTTATTCCTTTCACGGGGGGATGATTGCTGCCGTCAAGGCCTTTAAGGGAGCCCTGCCCCACTCTTACAGCGGGGACAGTTCCGACCCCGCGCGCGTGAAGATGAAAAGCGTGGCTGAAGAAACCAAGCATATATTCCGCAGCCGCATTTTAAATCCCAAGTGGATTGAGAGCATGCAACGCCACGGCTACAAGGGGGCCGGCGATCTCTCCCGCACGGTGGACTTTGTGTTTGGTTGGGACGCGACGGCCGAGGTGATGGAAGACTGGATGTACGGGGAACTGGCTAAAAAGTACGCCCTCGACCCGGCCATGCAGGATTGGATGAAGAAAGTCAACCCCTGGGCGCTGCAAAATATTGCCGAGCGCTTGCTGGAAGCGGTGGAGCGTAAAATGTGGGATGCTGCGCCGGAAATGGTGGACCAGTTGAAGGAAATCTATTTAGATATCGAAGGTGAAATCGAAGGCCGGACGGAGTAGGAATACGGGAGACGCAAAGAGGTTAGTAATACATGGATATGCAATTAGCCATCTTGTATAAAGTTTTCAAATTCTCCCTGAGGGTTTTTATCTGGATTGTGCCGGCGATGCTGGTAATGAATGTGCTCTTAGAGTTAGGTGCGTTAAGAAAAGTAATCGCGCCTATAGGCCGGTTTTTCACTCGTTTTGCCGGTCTGCCCCCGGAAATTGCGGCGGCCTTTATTTCCGGTTTTGGTTCCGGTTATGCCGGCGCCTCAATGCTGGTCAATTTTCAGGAGAAGCGTCTTTTAAGCAGACGCCAGGTATTTCTCGGCGCGCTCGTCCTATCTATACCCACCCACGTGCGGGAAATGTTCAGCTATTACTTGCCCATGGTTTTTCCTCTGTTGGGAGCGCTTCTGGGCGCTTTCTACATGCTTGTCCATACACTGACCGTGATAGTCAAATTCCTTATCGTTATGATTTTGGGGAAACATACGTCTGACGATAACGTGGTTTTGGGGGAAACAGCAACGGCTGAAGGGAGCGCCGGCAAAAAAAGCCTGCGCGAAGTGCTGCGGCACAGCTTAAACAGTTGTGTGAGGCCGCTTAAACGCATGGCAATTACAATCCCCTTGACCGCTCTGATCATTTATGAGTTAACCGGGTGCGGCTTTTTTGACAATCTGCCCCTAAACCCGGAAAAATTAGGCCTGCCTCCCTGCAGCACAGTCTGTCTGGTCAGTTATATGGCTAACAGCATGGTCGGCCTGTCAGCGCTGGCAGCTTGCTATCAGGGAGGTGATCTGACTCTAATTCAAACTGTGAAAACAATGCTGTGGGGTAACCTCTTGGCAGGGCCGATCTTTTTAATCAGGTTTTCCGGAACATATTACATCGGGATATATGGGCCTGTGCTGGGTACTAAAATTGGTTTTACGTCTTTTGCTATTAATTCCGTGGTTTATGCGGCTTGTTTGCTCATAGCTGCGCAATTCGGCTAAAACGCGACGGATGGCAAGCCACTGGCGGGAAT
>JALHFC010000021.1:0-11212 GCA_022839445.1 Pelotomaculum sp. | reverse complement strand
TTCATGTGTGAGCCCCAGGCTATTGAAAAACGCAGCATGGCAATTATTGAGGAAAACCTTCCGGAGCTAAGCTCTCTGGCCCCGGGGGAACGGAAGATTGTTGAGCGAGTGGCGCATGCCACCGGCGATGTTTCTTATGCCGGGCTTTTGCGCCTTCACCCCGGTGCGGTAGAGGCCGGTCTGAATGCCATCCGGGCGGGCCGTCCCATTGTTACGGATGTAAAAATGTTAAAAGCCGGGATAAATGCTTTACAGTTAAAGAAATTCGGCATCCCGGTCAGTTGCTATATTGACGATCCAAAAGTGGTGTCAGAGGCCCGGCAGCAGGGCGTGACCCGTGCTATAGCAGCTATGCGCCTGGCGGCGCCGGAGCTGAACGGCGGCATCGCGGCTATCGGCAACGCGCCCACCGCCCTGTTTACCCTTTGCGAGCTGATTAACCGGGGTAAAGTGTCACCGGCACTGGTAGTAGGCATTCCGGTGGGTTTTGTCGGCGCCGCGGAAAGTAAGAAAATGTTGATGAACACGAATGTGCCGTATGTTACCTTACCCGGCTCCAAAGGCGGCAGCACGATTGCAGCCGCTGTAGTCAATGCTCTTTTATACCTGGCCTAGTTCAAGCGTTTGTAAAGGTTTAAAAAATGAGAGGAGGTGTTTTTCGTGAAGCTGAAGGTGAAAGAATGTTCCTTTTGCTACGGCAGCCGGCAAGTTTTGGACAAAGTAACCATGCAGATTAAAGAAGGAGAGACGGCAAGCATTGTCGGGCCGAACGGTTCCGGCAAAAGCACCCTTCTGCGCTGCATTTGCCATGTGCTAAAACCTAAAAGTGGTTTTGTATATTTAAACGGCAAAGAAGTGGCCCTCATTGGTTCCCGTGAATTACCCAGGCTTTTGGGATATGTACCGCAAAGCGGGGCGGAGGTATTTCCCCTGACAGTTTTTGAAGCCGTGCTTCTGGGTAGAAAACCGTATTTAAGCTGGGGTGTGGGGGCCGGGGACAGGGAAATCGTAACCAGGATTTTACGCTTTATGAATATCGAAGGGTTTGCCCTAAAATATTTAAATGAGCTGAGCGGGGGAGAAAAACAAAAAGTTTTAATCGCCCGGGCCCTGGCCCAGGAACCGGAAGTACTCTTGCTGGACGAGCCGACTTCAAACCTTGATATCAGACACCAGTTGGAGGTTCTGGGGCTTTTAAAAAATCTTGCCTGCCAAGGTAAAATGACGGTGATCATGGTATTGCACGATTTAAACCTGGCTTCACGTTTTTCAGATCAGCTTATTCTTTTAAGTAGTGGAAAGGTTTTCGCCGCCGGGCCGCCGCCCGCGGTGCTCAACCAGGACAATATCCGCGCCGTCTACAGCGTAGAGGCAAGAATTGAACAAAACGGCGCAGGCGTCCAGGTGCTCCCCATTCGCTCGCTGACCTGGCCGGAGGGTGAAGATGTATCCTCCCTGTATAACCCTGCCGGCCGGGAAAAGGCGGCCATAGGGAAAGCGACGGTTTAGGGTATTCATGGCACAACCGGAGATTGTTTATGATAACACATGCCTGAACTTGCTTGAAGGAGGCGTAAAAACGTGAGGAAAATTTGTTTATTCTGCATATCCCTGTTTCTTTTAATTTGCATCGCGGTATCCGGCTGTGCTTCCAAGAAAATTACCGGAAGCGTTGGACAAACGGAAAAAACACTTGTTACCATTACCGACGGAACGGGTAAAAACGTGGAAATCTTTTGTCCTGTAGATACAATAGTTACTATCACCTCCGGCGCTTCGGAAATGATCTATGCCCTGGGCGGTGAGGAGAAAATTATCGGCCGCGATTCCAGAACCATGTTTCCTGCCTCATTAACGAAAATACCGGAGGTGGCCGGTACATCCTACCTGCCGAACCTGGAATTGATCATCCAGTGCAAACCGGATGTAGTGGTGGCCGACAGTATGCTCAAAACAGAAATGAGAGAAAAACTGGAAGCTGCCGGCATACCCGTCATTGTAGAAACAACTTCCGACACAAAAAGATTGCCGGTGATCATTGAGAACTTTGGAACGCTTTTAGGGAAAAAAGAACGTGCCCGGGAATTGATTGATTATTGTACTAAATATCACGAACTGATCAAAGAGCGGACGGAAAAGCTGGCCGACAAGGACAAACCGCTGGTTTATTACGAATGGAACAAGCCCTATTACAGCTCTTCCGCCGGCACCACTCCTCATGAAAGAATAGAACTGGCGGGAGGTATCAATATTGCGGCCGACGAGCCAATCAAGAGTCCTACTCTTACCCCGGAGTGGCTGGCGGAAAAGAACCCGCAATTTATTGTGCGTATGAGTACCCGTGGAGAAACGCCGGAGCAAATGCGCGAACTGCGCGACGAAGTAATGCGCCGCCCCGGGTTGACTAAAACCAGGGCGGTAAAAGACGAAAAAGTTTATATTATGAGCTGGGATCTTACCGCAGGTTTGCGTTCACCCGTAGGTTCCCTTTACTGGGCCAAGTGGTTGCATCCGGATCTTTTTGCAGATATTGACCCTGAAGATGTGCATAAAGAGATGCTGAAAAAGTTTTATGACCTGGAACCGGAAAACATTAGTACTTTCCCATAAAAATAGTTTAACAGAACAGGCGCCTGCATAAGCAGGCTAACAAGAAAACCGGTGCGAGGCCAGCTCGGTCGCTGTTTCTCTAACTTATAGCCCTCACGCGAGGGGAGGTTAGCCGCTTGCTTTCCCAACCTGCGAGGCTGGTCTATTAATTATTAAAGGAGGGTTCTATTTTGCACAAAAAGATGCCGGTAATTTTTCTGGCTGTTATACTGCTCCTTCTCAGCAGCGGTTGTGCGGCAAAGAAAGCAGAAGTGTCTGAAACCAAAAAGATAACCGTTGTAGATGAGACCGGCAGAACGGTGGAAGCGCCGTGTTCCCCGCAGCGGATTGTTTCGATAAACTCATATATCTCCGAACTTCTCTGTGCTTTCGGTGTGGAGGATAAAATTGTAGCCCGCAGTGAAATTTGCAGTTTCCCGCCGCAGATAAAAGATAAACTCAGCCTGGGCAGATCATGGATGACACCGAATCTGGAATTGTTGCTGGAACAGAAACCGGACCTCGTAATCGCAGACCCTTGCTTAAAAGATGAATTAAGAGAAAAAATTGAACAGGCTGGTATTCCGGTGCTCTTATTCAAAGCTTATGAAACAGAAGGGGTGCTTTTAAGCATAAAATGCCTGGGGCAGATTTTAGATAAAAAGGAGCGAGCCGGGGAATTATCCGCAATTATCACCCGCAACCGGGAGCTGGTGCAAGAACGAATAGAAAAGCTGGAGCCGGGGAATAAGCCGGCGGTTTACTTTGAAGACGGCCGGGGCCCGTATAATACGGTGGCTTCGGAAACGGCCTCACATAAACGAATTGTGGATGCCGGGGGCATAAATGTTGCTTCGGAAGAACAGGTAAAATTCCCGGTATTAAATGCAGAATGGGTATTGGAGAAAAACCCGTCCATAATTGTTAAAGAGGTTTATTTAAACAAACCGGGTGAGGAATTACATGCCGGTGAAGTTATGGAAGAGGTTAGAAACGAAATTATCAACAGGCCCGGACTGAAAAGGTTGAAGGCAACGCAAGACGGGCAAGTTCATCTTGTTTCTTCAAGGTTGCTTACCGGCCCCCGTTCGGTAATCGGGCTTGTAACCCTGGCCAAATGGTTTCACCCGGAGCTTTTCAGCGATGTAGATCCTGTCGCTATGCACAGGGAGATGCTCCAAGAGTTTTACGGTTTGGAGTTGAAAGGTGTTTGGAGTTATTCCGGCGGTTAATGAAGACCTTCTCAAAATTTAATGTATTTCGCGCATCCCGCGAAAAAATAAATCCTTGGGGGAACTATTATGAAAACAACCGGATTGCCGGAAGCAACTACGCCTGCAGATAATCTGTATTTTAAATTAACTGCCTCTAAAAAATACGCTGTCTTTGGTTTGCTGCTGGCGCTGGCGCTATTTTTTGTGGCGGCGGTGGTTATCGGCAGCGCCAGTGTCAGCGCAAAGGAAATATTGCAAATTGTTATGGGCAGGTTATTTCCGGCATACAGCGGGCAATGCTCGGCACTGGCCGAAACGGTGATTTTGGACTTGCGCCTGCCCAGGGTAATTTTAGCCGTGCTGGCCGGGTTCAGCCTGGCCGGTTCAGGAGCGGCCATGCAAGCGATCTTGCGCAATCCCCTGGCCGACCCATACATCCTGGGCATTTCGGCAGGCGCTTCCTTCGGCGCCGCCGTGGCTGTAATTTTAGGAAAGAGCATTTTGGGAGGTTTGGGAATCCCCGGCGTATACGCAATTATTGTCAACGCATTTCTCTTTGGCCTGCTGACCATGTTTTTGATTTACGGGATTGCCCGTTTAAAAGGCGCCGCCCCGGAAACGCTGATCCTAGCCGGAGTGGCCCTGGGGTATCTTTTTTCCGCGGGCGTTTCCCTGCTCAAATACATTTCCTCTCACGAGCAACTGCGCGACCTGGTGGTGTGGCTGATGGGCGGCCTCTGGGGGGCTAAATGGGAAACAATTTTAATATTATTGCCTATAACCGTAGGAAGCCTGGTTTTTCTTTTGTATTATGCCTGGGACCTGAACGCCTTGAGCGCCGGCGAGGAGGTAGCGGCCAACCTGGGGGTTAACGTTGCTACCCTGCGCAGGAATTGCGCCATTTTTGCTTCTATGCTGGCCAGCGCCACGGTGGCTTTTACCGGCATTATCGGCTTTGTCGGCCTGGTTTCGCCCCACATTTGCCGGTTCATTGTCGGCAACGACAACCGTTTTTTAATTCCCTGCTCCTGCCTTGCGGGCGCCCTGCTCCTTTTGGGAGCCGACACTTTATCCCGCACCATGATCAGCCCTACCGAAATACCGGTGGGTATAATCACTTCGTTAATCGGCGTACCATTTTTCCTTTACCTCTTGTTTAAACAAAGAAGACGGTGGTGGGGCTAGAACTAACCGGGCAGATGAAAAAAGTTTTAATACCGGAAAGCGAAAACAGCCCGGCCTATCCTTGCCGTCGACGATAAGCGTTAAAACAGGCGCTCCGGTGGAAAAGGCCGGCAAGTAAAAACGGGACAACCTGTCCAAAGTACATTGAAACTTTCAAACGACAACGAAGGGAGAGTTCGACACATAGTGAGGTATTTACCATTAACCCTTTTAATTTGCTGCATTACCCTGTCATTTATATTATCCGGCGCCCGCCCCGCTTCGTCCTATACAACGGACAAAGTCCTGTCCGTGCCGGTCATCAGCGCCGACAGCACGGACAGCCTGGGCACTGTCCTGATTAAAGAAGAATACGCCATGTCAATTAGAAAAGGGGACTGCGTGAGTTTCACCCTGCCGTCTTACACAGAACTGCAGAAATTAAACGTATATTTCCCCAGCAGCACATCCTACCTTCCTTCTGTCGCCGGAGCGACATACGGCGTGGACTATTTGGCGCAAGCGCCGGGGGACAATGTTTTCCTGGGCAGCAGCGGCATTGTCCTGGAAGCGGAAGACAAAAACCGTTTCACCTTGAGGGTGGATACCGACTGGGGTAAAACCACAAAAACATTCCGCAGCTACATTTATTTCGATGAAGTAAGAATTAAAGCCGACGCCCCCGCAGGTGAAGATTTAAAAGTCACACTGGAAGGGACCGGCGGATTCAGTTCCAGCACCCAGACAGTAGCCAAAATAGCTGCCGCCAGCGGCGGCGCCGCAGCTACCGCCGACTCGCCGCGGAGTATAACCGACCGGGGCGGCAGGATCGCAGCCATCACCATCAGTGAAAACACAGCCGGGACGTTAAAAAATAACACCGCCTGCTGCAAAGAGCAGGATACTGTAAAGCTGGCGCTCTCGCCCGGCTTTACCTGGGACACTGTCACGCTGCTGGCAGGCTGGGGCTATCAAACAGGCGACATTGATTACACAATAGATCTTGACACCAGCGGTTACAGTGTCCTGTACCTGCAAGTGAATAATGAGACGACAAGCAGCACCGGAAAAGGGCGAATAACCATCCTGGGAAACGTAACGGTAGATGAAAGCATAGCCCAGGCCGGCAAAGTAGAGGTGTTTTACGAAGGCACCAACCCCGGCGTCAGCCCGGCCGTGCTCAACGTAGCCGACTACAACATTCCGGGCTGCAACATAAAAGAAAAAACAGCCACGGAGGTAACCGCCGGACACATCAACCAGTCACTGGGCGAGTTTACTGTCAGCGAAGGTATGGCCGGCGACCTGGCGGAAGGGCGCACGATCACTTTAACCCTGCCCGACGGCGTCAAATGGCGCACCTTTCCCGCCGTCAGGAGAGAAAGCGGCAACTGCACGCTCGACAAACCGGCGCCGGTGAGTAGCGACAGGCAAACAATCAGATATGTCGTTACCGGCGCAGGCAGTGAGAAATCCGTCCTTAGATTTGAGTACGCAACCGTCGACCTGGCCGTTGCCGCTCCCGCGCAAATAGTAATCAGCGCAAGCGGCTCGGGCGGGGCGAAGGGCAAGGCAATAGCAGCCAACACCGTTACCCCGGTCAAGTTAAGCGCCGGGAAAACTGATGTATTTGCCGGTGTTCAAAACCAACCGGCCGGCGAAGTCACCATCAGCGAGGAGAAACCCGGCGCCCTGCGGGCCAGGGACGCGTCCGGCACCGGCGCCGTCCTCGAACTCAAACTGCCCGCCGGTGTCACCTTCAGCGAGGGAAAGCTACCGCAGGTCGAAGTGACGGAAGGCAACCTGCTCCTGGAGAAAACCAATATCAGGCTGGATCAAGAAAACAGGACGCTCATCATTCCGGTGAACAAGTCCGGTACCGCAGCCGGCACAATTAAAGTGAGCGGGTTTTCGCTCAACCTGGACCGGACGGTTCCGGAGGGCGATATAAACCTGGAGGCAAGCGGCACTGCCTTGAGTGAAACGATGGATCTTTTTTCAAATGATTTAAACAAGCTAGAGGTAACCCTGGCTTACTGTGTCACACCCGCCCCCGGCGGGAAGTCGAGCGGCGCGGTGTTTACCATCGGCAGCACAAGCTACGAAGCGGGCGGTAAAAAGCAGGAAATGGACGTGGCGCCGTATATTAAAGACGGCCGCACCTACGGACCGGTCCGCTACATCGCTTATGCCCTGGGACTGTCCGATAAGGATATTATTTGGGATGAAGGGACGCAGACGGTCACCTTGATGCAGGAAAAGCGGGTAGTCCAATTTAAAGTTGGCAAGCCGGGCGTTTTTGTCCAGGGCACTGAAATACCCATTGATGTCGCGCCGGAAATCATCGAACCGGGCCGGGTAATGCTCCCTTACCGCTGGGTGGGTTTTGCTTTGGGTGCAAGTGTTTCCTGGGACGAGGAGAGCCGGCAGGTTCTTGTGTTTACGACATAGTTTCACAAAATATATACCTGAAAGGTGTTATATAATTTGCTCTCAAAGAAGATAAACATGGTTGATCACCAGCGTTTTACCTTTCCCTTTACAGCCATAACCGGTCAGGAAAAAATGAAAAAGGGACTCCTGTTGAATGCGGTCAACCCGCGGTTGGGCGGCATACTGGTGCGCGGCGAAAAAGGGACGGCCAAATCGACAACGGTACGCGCCCTGGCTGCCCTCCTGCCGGAAATCGAAGTAGCGGCAGGCTGCCCGTTCAGCTGTGACCCCGGCGACTTCACCCGGCTCTGCCATCTCTGCCGGGGCCGCCTGTCAGCCGGCCGGAAACTGGAGAAAATCCGGCGCCGGGTGCAGGTCATCGACCTGCCGGTATCGGCTACCGAGGACAGAGTAGTGGGCAGTTTGGACTTCGAATATGCTGTCAAGTACGGCCGGCCCCGCTTCGAGCCGGGCCTTTTGGCCCGCGCTAACCGCGGGATCATCTACGTGGACGAGATTAACCTCCTGGACGACCACATTGTTGACGTACTGTTGGACGCTGCCGCTATGGGAGTGAATGTGGTCGAACGCGAAGGCATTTCCTACTACCACCCGGCAGAATTCATCCTCGTGGGCACCATGAACCCCGAAGAAGGCGACCTGCGCCCGCAACTGCTCGACCGGTTCGGGCTCTGCGTTCAGGTGGAGGGGGTTACGGATCCCGCAGAGCGGGTGGAAATTGTCAGGCGGCGCGAAGCCTTCGACACCGATCCTCTTAGTTTTATCGCCGCATGGTCAAAAGAAGAAGAACTTTTCAGGGAAAGGGTTCCCGCTGCCCGCGGCCTGCTGCCGGCAGTAGCCGTTTCACCGGAATTACTGGACATGATCGCCGGATTAAGCCTGGAAGCATTTGTGGCCGGGCACCGGGCCGACATCATCATGGCGGCTGCGGCCCGTACCATCGCAGCCTGGAACGGGCGGACAGAGGTGATAGAAGCTGACGTTTGCGAGGCTGCCGAACTGGTATTGTTCCACCGGATCCGCGAAGCGCCCCCGCCACCTCCCGAACAGCCCGAACCCCCTCAAGAAGAAGAGGAAGAGCCGCCGGAAGAACAAGAGAAAGAAGACAGCAACCAGGAACCTTCTGAACAGCCCGAAGAGATGCCGCCACCGGAGCCGCAGGACACGGAACCGGCGGAGCAGGAACAGCAGCAAGAACAGGACCGGAGTACCCTTCCGCCTGCCGCGCCGCAAGACGTGGTGTTTGCCGTCGGGCAGCCTTTTCCGGTGAAACGCATCAGCCACAACCGGGACCGCTTGCTGCGGAAAGGTTCCGGAAGGCGCTCCCGGACTAAAACTGCTTCTAAAGCCGGGCGCTATGTGCGCAGCACCATGCAGCGCAAATATAACGATCCGGCCTTCGATGCCACCATGCGGGCAGCGGCGCCGCACCAGGCGCACCGGCAGCGGGACGGGGTGGCTATTGCCATTGAGCCCTGCGACATCAGGGAAAAAGTGCGGGAAAAGCGGATCGGCAACTTTTTGCTCTTTGTCGTCGATGCCAGCGGCTCGATGGGCGCGCAACAGCGCATGGTGGAAACCAAGGGGGCCATCCTCTCCCTGCTGCTGGACGCCTACCAGAAGCGGGACCGCATCGGCATGGTGGCGTTCAAAGGAAACACGGCGGAAATACTTCTGCCGCCCACCAGCAGCGTGGAGATGGCCCATAAACTCCTGGAAGAGCTGCCGACCGGCGGCAGGACACCCTTGTCCGCAGGTCTGATAAAAGCTTACGAAGTGGCTAAAACCCACCTCTACAAGGACCCAAACATTTCACCTCTATTAATTCTGGTTTCCGACGGTAAAGGCAATGTTAGCATGGGCGACGATAAACCCCTGGTTGAATCGCGCAGGGCCGCGGAAATAATCAGAGACGAGGAAAGAATCAAGACACTGGTCGTCGACGTGGAGAAAGAAGGTTTCCTTAATTTCGGGCTGGCCCGTGAACTGGCTGTCGTACTCGGCGCCGAATATTATAAAATCGGCGAGTTGAAAGCTGATACCCTGGTGCAGGCGGTAAAAGGGTTGAGCGACTATTAACCCGGTATTTTAAGAGCCGTACGGGAAGAATGGCCATAACTATAAAAAAGAAAAAAGGTGATTTAAAATGGGTGGTTTTAAAAAGGTTTATCCGTTTCCCGCGATTGTGGGGCAGGAAGAAATGAAAAGAGGCCTGCTTCTTAACGCTATTAATCCGAAGCTGTCCGGGGTTCTCATCCGCGGCGAAAAAGGCACCGCCAAATCCACGGCCGTGCGGGCGCTGGCCGCGCTGCTGCCGGAAATAGAGGTGGTGGCCGATTGCGTTTACGGGTGCGATCCGGATGACATAACCAGTATGTGCGTACAGTGCCGCCAGCGCCTGATATCGGGCGAGGAACTGCCCCGGACGCGGCGGAAAATGCGGGTGGTGGATTTGCCGGTATCGGCCACCGAAGACCGGGTAGTGGGTACTCTCGATATAGAAAAAGCCATAAAAAAAGGGGAAAAACACTTCGAGCCCGGCGTGCTGGCCCAGGCTAACCGGGGCATCCTCTACGTCGATGAGGTAAACCTTTTGGACGACCACATCGTGGACGTGCTTTTGGACTCGGCGGCGATGGGGGTCAATACCGTCGAGCGGGAAGGAGTATCTTTTACCCACCCGGCCAACTTTATTTTAACAGGCACCATGAACCCCGAGGAAGGCGAGCTCAGGCCCCAGTTGCTGGACCGCTTCGGGCTCTGTGTAAATATTACCGGGATCACCGACCCCGCACTCCGGGTGGAAGTAGTCAAGCGCAGGAACGCCTACGAAGAGGATGCGGAAACCTTTGTCCGGCAGTGGGAAGCAGAAGAAGAAAAACTGCGCAGGCAGATTGTGGCGGCCAAGGCGCTCCTGCCCGCGGTGCAGGCCTCTGATGAAATACTTTTTCTAATCGCCGGCGTTGCCGTGGAAATGGGAGTGGACGGCCACCGCGCCGACCTTGTCATGATGAAGGCGGCTAAGACAACGGCGGCGCTGCGTGGCCGGCAGGAAGTCAGCGAAGATGACGTGCGCGGTTCAGCCGACCTGGCTCTAATCCACCGCATGCGCCGGAAACCGTTTCAGGATCTGGAAATGGACCGGGAGAAGCTTCATGGAGTAATCAGAGGAACCGGGCACGGCCGCTCCCGCGGTCAAACCCGTACTCACGGCAATGTTCACCGGCTTTGATATACAGAGGTGCCTGGTAAATGATTGAATTAAAACAACTGGCAAAACAATACGGCAATATTCAAGCCGTTACCGGTCTTGATTTAAAAATCAGCGCCGGGGAGATTTTCGGGCTTTTGGGGCCCAACGGCGCCGGCAAAACCACTACCATCAGGATGTTGACCATGCTCACCAGGCCAACCGGCGGGAGCGCGTTTATCAATAGTTTTGAGATAACCCGGGAATTGGATAAGGTTAAAAAGGAAATCGGTGTGGTTCCCCAGCATATGAACCTGGACCAAGAACTGACGGCCTGGGAAAACCTTGAACTACACGGCCGGCTGCATAAAATTCCCCGGGCAAAGCGGCGCCAAAGAATCCAAGAACTCCTTGATTACGTGGAACTGGACGACCGGGCCGGCGACCTGGCTGGAAAATTTTCCGGGGGAATGAAACGGCGGCTGATGATTGCACGGGCTTTAATGCACCGTCCGGGCGTATTGTTCCTGGATGAGCCGACGGCCGGGCTCGACCCGCAGACAAGGCGCAAAATCTGGGATTTAATCAGGAGGATGAACAG
>JALHFC010000175.1 GCA_022839445.1 Pelotomaculum sp. | reverse complement strand
TTTGCCGGCCGGGACAAGGGATCTGTCCCCTTGTCCCGAAAATTACCACAACCTGCCCATTACCTGCATTAGCGGTTCAACATTACCCGCGCCTTGTTCTGTATGTCCGGTGAAATGGATGTCAATGTCCACGATTTCCGGCACATTGCCCACCCTGATTGGCGGGCCCCAGGTACCATAGCCGCAGGAGACGATGAGTTGGAAATCGCCTTTGCGCAGGTAGCCCCAGTCGGTTTCAAATATCCGTTTGGTTAAAAGGTTTAAGGGAAACAACTGCCCCCGGTGGGTGTGTCCTGAGATTTGCAGGTCGACTCCCTGTTCCTGCCCCTCCCTTAGGTTTGAAGGTTGGTGATCGAGCATGATCACCGGCAATGAACGGTCAAGGCCTGCCATGACCTGCGACAGCTCCTGGCGGTTTGCCCCGACAAACCTTTCCCCATGCTGGTAATCACGCCCCAGTAGGTAAAAACCCCCGGCTATTTTCCGGTACTCGTCACGCAAAATTGTAATACCTGCTTCCTGAAGGTGGTGGTGGATATCTTCTGCTTGCCCCCCAATGTATTCATGGTTGCCGAATATAGCAAACGTGCCGTATTTTGCTTCCAACATGCGTAGGCTGCCAGACATATCCTGCCCCAACGTGGCAACTTTTTCTTCGACTATATCACCGGGCAGCAGGATCAGATCGGGGCCAAGGTTATTGACCTGTTGTACTAGAGGCAGGAGCCTGCCGTTGTGCATTACTTTTCCCAGGTGAATATCTGTAACTGCTACAACACGCAGTTCATTCAAGCTCCCGGCGGATTTGGGAATGGTTATCTCATAATGGACAAGCCGGGGATGCCTGGCATTCCAGGCGCCAAAGGCAATAATGCCTGCTACGAGCAATACGACGGCCAGGCCGGTCAGTTCCGGGCGCTCAATAACAGGGGCCGGGATAAAATTTAGCCACCGGTTTAAAAGCCTGGTTGTGTCGATTAGGACCAAGGCTAAGAATAGGTAGCCCGTAGCCGCCAGCCAGTATGAGCCGGTACCTGTTAAAAAGCCGGCCAGTGTTTCGGGCAGCAGATTTTCAGCGAACCTGCCGGCGATAAAAGACAAGGCCAGTGTAACAAACACTACCCAGTAGACCCACCCGTAGCCTTGCGGCAATAGCTTACCGAAAGCCTGCCAACCGCGCATCACGATATAAATATTAATCGCGCTATAAAACGCGAAAATTATCCCGAAAAAGATCAAGTAGCGGATTTTTATCACTGCCCCAATAATGTTTAGTGTTAAAGGTAATTATAATTCAGCGCCCGGTGTTTTGCCACAAATAAAAATATTCCAACTATGAAACCTATTTGACATAAAAATTATTTAAACCCTATGGTAACACTGTCGAAAGGTGTCGCGGGCGCCACCGGCACGATCATGCCTGCCACCACCGGGCGCATGGGAATAACGTCCCTGTTTTCCCGGGTGTTTTCCACCTGCTTGCCGACCGGGGTGATGACCACCCTGGTTCGCGGTAAACTAGCGACCTCTGTGGCCGGCGTCTAACGGGACAGGGCACAGCAGGGTAGGGGGACAAGGTGCCTGTCCCCCCGTCTTGCCCCCGTGAGTCAAAGTCACCGTCCCCATGACTCGCGCCGGTTTAATTTTGCCTGACAAAAAGGAAAAGGGCTATTTTAGCAGAATGATTAAGATAACAACCTTAAGAATGGGGGCATTATAGTTGAAAAACAAGATTTTTTGCCGGGCATTTTTTCCCTTGGTCCTAACCGGGTTGTTGCTCGTAGCTTTTAGTGGCTGGGCAATGGCGCGGGAAAGTAAAGCAGGGGATTCGTACCGGCAAGACGGCGTCCAGATTACCTGCGAAGAGAAAAAGTACAGCGGAGATAATTTGGAGGTCAACCTCAAGATCCCGGTGATTGCCGGCATGACAGACACCGGTGTCCAATCCGCGCTCAACGCCTTGTTTGGGAAAAGCGTCTCTGATGAAGAAAAGGCAATTACAGAACAAGTTGAGGAGTATCTCGAAGAAGCTACCAAAAGCGATTTCCCTTTGCGGACGTTCCAACTTTATTCGGACTACAAAGTCACGTATAACCGGAACGGCTTGCTTAGCGTTACCTGCGAAATTTACGAGTATACCGGCGGGGCCCACGGCATGACGTTTAGAAATTCTTATAATATCGATCTCGACACGGGCCGGGAACTGGCCCTAAAAGACCTGTTTAAAGAAGGGGCGGGTTATAAGGATATCATCAACCGGGAAATTGAAAGACAAATAGCAGCTGATCCGGATAAATATTTTATGGATGTGGAATGGGGATTTAAAACCATTTCCGACAACCAGGCCTTTTATAT
>JALHFC010000174.1 GCA_022839445.1 Pelotomaculum sp. | reverse complement strand
CATCTACATCTGGATCGGAGAGCAGTCTTTTTAGTTCTACGGGCAGTGGGAACAGGACGGTGGTATTTGGCGCGTTGGAAACTTCCGACAGGGAGCGGAACATTCTCAGTGTTAACCCGCCCTTGACACTGGTTAGGATTTCAGATGCCTGGGCCAGTTGTTCGGCAGCCTGGCGCTCGCCTTCAGCCTGGATGATGGCTGCCCTTCTTCCTCTTTCGGCCTCCGCCTGGCGGGCGATCGCCCTGGTCATTTCCGCCGGTAGCACTACGTCTTTAATCTCAACCCCAACGATCTTAATTCCCCACGGGTCCGTTGCGTCATCAACAATCTTTTGAATAATTTGATTTAGTTTATCCCGCCTGGATAGAATTTCATCCAAGTCGGCAGTACCGGCCACACTCCTGATCGTTGTCTGCGCCAGTTGGTTTGTCGCCTCGCGGTAATTCTCCACGTTTATAAATGCCTTATCTGCTTCCACCACCCTGTAAAAGAGTACCGCATTCAATTTACAGGTTACGTTGTCCCTGGTGATAACTTCCTGGGGTGGCACATCATAGACCACGACCCTTAAAGGGATCCTGAAGATCCTATCAATGATAGGTATGATAAATATCAGCCCCGGCCCGCGTACCCCCACCAACCTACCAAGCCTGAGCAGGACAGCCCTTTCATATTCGGGCAGGATTTTTATTGCGGAAGTCAAAATGATGACCACCAGGATAACAAGAAAAATCCATGATATAAAATCGTACATTTTCCCCCTCCTTGTTTAGGTAATATCATCTAGATCATTTGAAGTAGGTTCTACAATAAGGTTTAACCCCCGGCGTTCTATGACTTTTACTTTTTCTCCGGCGCCGATAGTGTGCCCGTTTTTAGAAAAAGCTTGCCAGATTTCCCCCTTTAATTTAATCTGACCGCTGGGTTTAAGCTCCTCTACGACAACTCCGGTTTTGTTAATAAATTCAGCTTCCCCGTGCGCCGGTTTGCGCCTGCGTAAACGGGATACGCCCAGTACTACGATAAAGACAAGGACCGCCCCGATAACACCGGTCCCAAAAGCCATGACCTTAAACATGGCAAACCATCCTGTCGGCATGAGCGGTTCTGCGGGGAAAAACAAAATGCCCAGGATAATGCTAATAATTCCCCCGGTCCCCAGTGCCCCGTGCGTGGGGGCAAAAAATTCAGCGACTAAAAGCCCTATTCCCAATAGAATCAAAAGCCCTGCGGTAAGGTTACCCTGGAATAGACCTATCCCGGCCAAGCCCGTTATCAGGCAGATTGAACCCAATACTTCCGGTAAGTAGAACCCCGGTGAATAAAAACCTATTATCAATCCGTAGATACCCAGCATCAGCAGGATCATGGCTAGGGTGGGGTTGCTGAAAACATCTATAGCCTGTTCGCTAAGGTTCATGGGGATGTCCTTGATGCCGGCGCCGGCGGTATTCATGACCATATCACCGGCTTTGGTCCGTGTCTTCATGCCGTGTATTTTATCCGTTAATTCACTTAAGCTGTTCGCATTAAGGTCAACTATCCCTTGCTCCAAAGCCTCATTGTTTTCCAAGGTCAGGTTTTCGGTGACAAATTTTTCTGCCAGGTCGCCCGGTCTCCCGCGTTCGCCGGCTGTACTTTTCATGTGGCCGGCCAGGAAGTTAATGGTTTTCTGATCCGCCGCCTTGGTTTCTTCTCCGGGCGCGGGCATGGTTACAGGCATGGCAGCCCCGCAAGTCGTCCCGGGGGACATGGCCGCAATATGCCCGTTAATCAAGATAAATACACCGGCCGACGCTGCAATGGCGCCCTCGGGGCTTACATAAGTGATTACGGGGATATTGGAAGCGGACATGGCCTGGAGGATATCCAGAGTAGCTGTAACAAGCCCACCAGGAGTATTAAGCAAAATAACGGCGGCGTCGGCGCCGTTATTTTCTGCCAGTATCAACCCCCTTTGAATATGCTTGGCGGTGCCTGCCGTCACCATGTCATTTACGCTAATGGTATAGATGACGGGTTGTTCAGCGGCAACCGGCAACGGCATACTATAACATAGCAGCAGAAGGAACAGTACAATTAAACAAACCCGCTTTCTTTTATACATATTTTTTCTCCAGAATGTAAAAGTTTGGATTACCAATTCCGGCAACATTATCATACCATATCCATCTTTACCTGTCAGAAATATCTTTAGTATCGTGCCTAAAAATCATTAAAAGGATACCGGCAAAAAACGTTAACTCCTAGACATTAATATTTATAAATAACACGGGCATTCAATGGGAGACGTTGTTAAAAAGGGCTTCCCTTCCTGCCGGCAAAGGATTTGTACCACATGGCGGCCGGAGTAGAGGCA
>JALHFC010000173.1 GCA_022839445.1 Pelotomaculum sp. | reverse complement strand
AGGGCGCCGGCCGGGATCTTGATTTTAGCTTCTTCTCCGAGGCCGATGGTACCGCCCGCGCTGGGCCTAACTTTGGCTGAACCGCTGGTGGTGCTAACGCTTGCGCTACCACCACCGCCACCGCCGCCGAAGTAGTCTTGAGTATAGGTGACGAACTTAGTGAAGTGCCTGGTCCAGATCAACAGATCGTCGCCGTCATCCTGTTTGCCTTCCCGGGCTATTTTAGCAGCCAATTCTGCTGTTGCCGCTCCGGAATCAGTTGCCTTTATATCGGTTAGGATTGGCTGGAATGTTCCATTATTGTCGATGTAACCTGCTTTCTTGCCGGCCTGGCCGGGGATGAGGAGCTTGACGGCCCTATCGAAATCCAGGGTCCCACCGCTAAAGCCGACTTCAATAGCCGCACTAACGGTGGCGTTGTTTACCGCTGCTTCGCCAACTGCAGGCGCGTGGATGATCCCGTCCCAATTTCCAGGCGCCGTCACGGTTGCGCCTGCCGGGATTTCCACCTGTACAGGAGTTGTCCGGCAAAGCGGCGTGTTGGTTTCCAGCTTTATTTGTGGCAGGGGGTCGGAATAGACAAGGCCTGTAACCGTATCATTGTGTTTTGGAAGACAGTAATCCGCGCCTGTGACGATAACCGGTTCCGCTATATTTCCCGGCAACTTGATTGCGCAGTCCGGTCCATCGGCGCTCCACTTGCCGGCGGCATTGCCTGCTTCTACCTTGAAGGTGTATTTATTGCCGGCACTGATTCCAGTAATAGTGTAGCTTCTTGTATCGCCGGGTACGACGCCGGCCAAGGCGCCGTCCTGGTAAATCCGGTAGCCGGTGACCGCCACGCAACTAGTTGCGGCGGGCCAGCGCAAGGTCATGTCGCTGCCGGAAATAGTTGCGGTCAACCTGTCGCTTTCTGCCCAGACGGGGGCAGGGGCATCCGCTATTTTTTTATCAATTTGATAAGTGTCGATGACCTGCCCGCCGGCTTGAATGGAAGTCAGGGTCAGCAGGTCGCCGTCAATGCTAACAACCTGGTAATTGCTTACTCCGGCTACTTCCTTAGCTACATAATCGTATCCCGGCCCGGCGTTGTATAACTTTGTACCCGCAACGCCCATGACGTAGACAACGCCTTGCCCGTCAGGCTGGATCTGGCCGTCCCGCAACGGTTTGGTCCGCATATAAACGTGCTGGTGACCGATAAAGGCCAGATCAACGCCGTATTGTTCCAGGATGGGGACCCAGTTCGACTGGACTGATTCATATATAGAGGTTTTCCCGTCGGCAAAAGCATAGTAAGCCGGGTGATGGAAAACTACGAACTTCCACTTAGCATGGCTGTTCTGCAAATCCTGCCGCAGCCATTCCGCGACTGCTGCGGAAGTGTTGCAGGCGCTATTTAGCACAACAAAATGGGCGTTGCCATAATTAAAAGAATAGCACTCTTTTTCCAGACTCGCGGGGCCATTTCTCGGCAGGTCGAAAAAATTTAAAAAGAAACTGTTGTCGTGGTTACCCATAGCGGGCATGAAAGGAATCCGGGAAAACAACTCTGCAGCTGCGCTAATTAGTTGCCTGTAACCTGTTTCGTTGTCTTGATCCGTCACATCACCGCCCTGCAGGGAAAACATTAAGCCGGGATAGCTGGTATAAGCCGATGCCAGCAGGTCCCCCCACCGGCTGTCCCATCCCGCATCATACCCGGCATGGATATCGCCCAGGTAAAGGAAGTGAAAGCAGGTGGAATCTATGGCCGTGGTAAAAATATTCTCCCGGCTCCAGTCATTGCCGTCCCCGACCCGGTAGATATACCTTGTTCCTGGTTCCAGGCCGGTTAAGTTGGTGGAAAAAAGGTTGTCGTAACCTGAGGCGCCAAATGTCCGGCCGGTAACCATGACCTCACCGGCTTCAGCGAAGCTGCCGGTGAACTCGTCTTCCTTCAAATACTGGACCCGGGCTAAGTCACAGGTACCCGGCATTAACCAGGTGATCGCCTGTGTTGTTTCCGGGTCACCCGACCAGGTCAAGAGAGGTCCTTTTACCGGCGGGGCCGGATCCGGGTTGGCTGTGCCCGGCAAAACGGATAGTGCCGCCAGGACTGCCAGGCACGCAATCAGCTTTCTGATAAATGACTTCAAGGTAAGTTTCACAAGCTGTCATTCCTTTCAATTCCTTTAACTGGATATGACATCAAGGTTATGTATTTTCACAACCCCTTGCCTTGCAAAACTTATGGCAAGGGGTTGTGAAACAGGTTAGAAGATTATTTTATCGCATTCACAATAACCGTTACAGCCTCAGCCCTGGTAGCGCTGCCCTGTGGCTGGAAGGTATTGTCCGGGTAACCTTTCATGATCCCGTT
>JALHFC010000172.1 GCA_022839445.1 Pelotomaculum sp. | reverse complement strand
AAGGAGTCCATTGCTACCACCATACCGGCCGTGGAAAGCATACCCATGGCCGCCATGGCAATTCCATAAATAGCATGTGCAGGCTGGACCCAACCGGCGACCCAAAAGGCAAAGAAAATAGCGCCTGCAAAGAACATCATCGGTAAGAACACCGACTCCATCCCTACCGCCAGGCCGTGGATGATGTTGGTAGCCGGGCCGGTCTTAGAAGCCTCCGCTATCCGCATACAGGGCGGCTTGTTGTTGGAGGTGTAATACTCGGTTAGAGCTCCAATGGCGACGTTAACGATCAGGCCCGCCGCTACTGCTAGAAATATACCTAATCCTTCGTTACCGAAGGTCCATATGGCAAGGAAATATACGCCGACGGCAGTCATTACGTTAGTGGACCACAGGCCGACATTCAAAGCCGCCTGCGGGTTGCCGCCCTCGCCGGTGCGGACGAAAAAGGTGCCGATCATCGAAGCTATAATACCGATAGCTCCCACTACAAGCGGAAACAGGGCGCCCTTTGGCCCGAAAATCGTGTTTCCGATAATCATAGCGGCAATGGTGGTGGCGGCGTAAGATTCAAACAAGTCCGCCCCCATGCCGGCGGTATCACCCACGTTGTCGCCCACGTTGTCTGCGATGGTGGCCGGGTTGCGCGGGTCGTCCTCAGGGATACCGGCCTCCACTTTACCCACCAGGTCTGCGCCAACGTCGGCCGCTTTCGTGTAAATTCCACCGCCCACCCGTGCGAAGAATGCGATAGCGCTGGCGCCGAAAGCAAAGCTGTTGATTACCACAGGGTCCTTATATACAAGGTATAAAACAGAAACACCCAAGAGGCCCAGGCCGGCAACGGACATACCCATAACGGCGCCGGCGCGGAAAGAGATATTAAGGGCCTTGCCCAATCCATGGCTACGCGCGGCTTCAGCGGTGCGGGCATTGGACTTGGTAGTGCTGTTCATACCTATGTACCCGGCGATTGCCGAACTAACGGCGCCCACCAAAAACGATACAGCCAGGGCGCCCCCCTGCACACGCGGGTCAAGCCGCGGTAAAACCAGCACAATTAAAGCAGTAACAATAATAGTAAAAGGTATCAGAGTTTTATATTGCCGGTTCAGGAAGGCCATAGCGCCTTCCTGAATAGCTTCCGAAAGCTCTTTCATCTTGGGCGTGCCCATGGACTCTCTCATAATGCTTGCCATTGTGACAAAAGCAAAGAGCAGGGCAATAGCCCCGGCAATCGCGCCATACATGGCGAGTGTCATAGATTCCTGCACTAATTAAATTCCCCTCCTCCTCGTCCCATGAATCATTTTAAACCTTTAACCTCCAGATCACTAAAAACAAAGCCGTAGCCGCATAAAACACGGCCACTATAATAGTGACTTTCCCCAATAGCTCGTCCATCCCCTTTTTTTTGCCAAACAGCGTTTCAGCGCCCCCGGTGATAGAGCCGGACAAGCCGGCGCTTCTACCGGATTGCATAACAACCGCGGCAATAAGGGCTATAGAAAGAAGCACATGAATGGAGGTTACTATTGTCCCTACAACGTCCACACATTTCCCCCCTCACCGGTAAAAATACCACAAGACATTATATCATACTATGAAATATGTGACAATCACATGTGCCGGGTGAGGTTATAGAAACTCTTTTTACCTTTGTATACGGCTAAACCGCCCAAATCCTCCTCGATCCTTAACAGTTGATTATACTTAGCCAAACGGTCGCTGCGACAGGGAGCGCCGATCTTGATCTGACCGGCATTGACAGCTACCGCAAGGTCGGCTATAGTGGCGTCTTCGGTCTCACCGGAGCGGTGGGACACTACGGCTGTGTAACCGGCTTGCTTGGCCATTTCGATAGCGTCTAGTGTCTCGGTGATGGTGCCGATCTGGTTTAGCTTGATTAGAATTGAATTGGCCACGCCGGACCTGATCCCCCGGGAGAGCCGCCCGGTGTTGGTCACAAAAAGGTCGTCCCCCACAATCTGGACCCGTTTCCCGAGCCGTTCGGTCAGCTTGCGCCAGCCTTCCCAGTCATCTTCGGTCAGGCCGTCCTCTATGGATATAATGGGGTATCTATCTACCAGCATGGCGTAGTATTCAATCATTTCATCGGAGGTGCGGTTTTTCTCCTCGGCCTCAAAAACATACATTCCATCCTTGTAAAATTCCGAGGCAGCGACGTCCAAAGCCAGGACGATATCTTCCCCCGGCATGTAACCCGCCTTCCGGACAGCCTCCACAATTAACTCCAAGGCTTCCTCATTAGCGTCCAGCATCGGGGCAAAGCCGCCCTCGTCACCCACGGAAGTGTTTAAACCCTTGGATTTCAGCACATTTTTAAGCCTGTGGTACACTTCCGTGCCCAT
>JALHFC010000171.1 GCA_022839445.1 Pelotomaculum sp. | reverse complement strand
AAGCCTTCCCGGAGGCACGGTGGGATTACCCTACATCGCGACCCTTACAGCTTACAATGGGACCCCGCCTTTCACCTGGAGCGCTACCGGTCTGCCGCAGGGACTGAGCATGAGCGCCGGCGGGGTAATTAGCGGTACTCCCTTAGCTGCGGAAACATACAATATAAGGGTAACGGTTTGCGATAGCACTGCTACTACCGCCTGCGCCGGCTTTTCTCTGGTGATAAACCCTGCCCCGCTGACCATCATTACCGCCAGTCTTCCCGCAGGCACGGTTGGAGAGTCATATAGCGCATCCCTGGAAGCCGCCGGTGGAACTCAGCCTTTTACCTGGAGCGCTACCGGTCTGCCGCAAGGGCTGAGCATAAGCGCCGGCGGGGTAATTAGCGGTACTCCCTTAGCTGCGGAAACATCCAATATCACCGTCACTGTTTGCGACGAGAGCGGTAAAAGTACCCAGACTATCCTGGGCCTGGTAATAACTAACATCATTTCACCAGTTACCACCGTTACGGTCACATTTGACGACAACAACAAGGACCTGGCCATAACAGGCAATACACCGGACACAGTCACCGTGACCGTTCCCGAAAACATAACCGGCGCCACAATCAACGTTAAAGCGCTGTTAAACGCACCCAAGGACGGCACAGTTACAACAAACGCTTTGCCCGCGCTCACCATATCTATCTCCACATCAATCACCAGTTCGCCAGTAATCGTAAACATTCCGGCAGGCGCNNNCTTCAACAAAGCCGTCAGGATCCTATTTCCCGGTAAAGCCGGGAAAAGCATCGGCTTTTGTAGAAAAGGAATATTTACCGAAATCACAACTATCATCAGCGAAGACAGCCAGACCGCCGGTGACGCTCTACCGCCGGGCGGCGACGGCAAAATCGACGTGGGGGCCGACCTCGTTGTTTGGACCAAACACTTCACCAAATACGTAGTTTACGAGCAGACCACGGCCGGTGCGTGCCAGCTTCTGTTTAGCGCAGCAATGTACAGCGTTAATAAAAACATGGGCAACGCCATAATTACCGTCACCCGCAGCGGCGACAGCACCGGTGCGGTGTCCGTCAGCGCCGCCGCCTGTGATGGGAGCGCCAAGGCCGGGATAGACTATAGCGCCATTACAGAAAACCTAACCTTTGATCCTGGCGTGGCCAGCAAAGCCTTTAAAGTGCCCATTCTAGGCGCTGACCTGCCCGGCGGCGACATAACCGTAAACCTGACCCTAAGCAACCCGACCGCTGGAGCCATCCTTGGCAGCCAGAGCACAGCTACCCTAGCTATTACTGAAGCCTCGGACACAACCATTCCCGGCGATAGCCAGTACAAGCTATGGCCCGACTCAACAGCCACAGGGGGCGTAGCCGCCGACAAATTGTGGCAAGTTAAATTTAACCAGGAGTTGGACATCTCTACCATTAAAGGTAACAGCGTTTTCATTTGCAGGACAGGGACAAAAGAGCAGCACCCGGTAACCCTCGAGATATCTAGCGACCCCGGATCAACTATCGTAAAGCTGCGACCCGCCCAACCCTTTGCCGAAGGCGGAAGCTACGAGCTGTTCGTAAGGTCCCTGAAAAGCAAAAGCGGCGCATCCCTAGCCCAAGCCGTGCGGGTACCCTTTACAGTTACAGCGCCGCCCCCCGACGACAGCCAGTACACGCTATGGTCTGGTTCAACAGCCACAGAAGACGTGGCCGTGGACAAAGAGTGGCGGATAAAGTTCAACCAGGAATTGGACACCTCCACCATTAACGACACTAGCGCCTATATCTGCAAAGCAGTGACAGGAAAGCGGCACCCGGTAGCCGTCGAAATAGAGAACGAACCGGATAACCGTGCTGCGACAATGAAAGTAAAGCCTGTCCGGCCTTACACCGGAGGGGGCGGCTATGTGCTCTACATAGATAAAACCATCAAGAGCAAAACCGGAACAAACCTAGCCCAGGGAATAAAAATGTATTTTAGTGCACAGGGGGACGGTTCTTTTGTGTCGTCTGGGGCGACACAAAAGAACAATAAGGGGGGATGGCTTAAATAGCAGTTATTCAGTTGTTGATTCCACCCAGATTTGACGCTAAAATCCGATGAAAAATGTCGTTACCATAAATTTTCATCGTAAAGCCGTTCTATTATGCTGGGGCGGATACATTTTATGTTTACAGCATGCGCTTCAGTATCACAGCACAATTACGATGCACTCAAAAAGGAAGTAAGAGCTACACTCCAATGTGAATTGGACAAGGGGGGAACCTCAGTATCTTATGCAGTGATGCAAAATGGGAAACTTTTGGTTTCCGATGCGGTTGGGTATCTGGATGGAACGAAAAAGGCGCCCGCCACAACAGATACGTTATACAATATAGGTTCGGTATCCAAGGTATACTGTGCCGCGGCAGCTATGAAGCTAGTGGATGACGGGAAGATAAAGCTAGACGACCCTGTCGTTTCCTACCTGCCGGAATTTAAAATGGAGGATGAACGGAACAAAGACATAACTGTCAGGATGCTGCTCAACCATGCTTCAGGTATCCCGGGTACGTCGTACGCGATCGGATTGAGCTATGGCCAATATGATACCAGGATGTATGAAAAAGTATATAATTCTATGGAAAAATCCAGTTTAAAAGCGGAGCCGGATAAATTTTCGGTATACTGCAATGATGGTTTCATGCTTGCTGAAATGCTGGTCGCAAAAGTCAGCGGAATGACTTACTCCGAGTTTATGGAGAAAAACATATTAGCTCCGATTGGCGCCGCTTCATCGGGCTTTGCCGACCGGGATTTCGCGCCCGGCAGTTACGCGGTACAGGGAACTCTCCCACACGAATTTCCCAATGTCATGGGTTCTGGTGGGATCTCCACCAACATTGCTGATCTTTGCAAGTTCGGACAGCTATTTTTAAACCGGGGGCAGGGTGTTATTTCCGATGAAAGCATTAGAGAAATGACATTATGCCAGGGCAAAACCTTTATACCCGAGGATAACCTTGCGCGTGAGCGAAGCATTCGACAAATACGATTTTGGTAAAGGGGTGCTGGCCAAAAACGGTGGAACCAGTCAGTTTATTTCGCAATTATATGTAATACCGCAATACAATATGGTCTGCGCCATCAGCGCAACCATGGATTTCTCTGGCAACGCGCCTTCGCTTTTAAGCGATATCGCAGCAGATGTTTTGCATGTTCAGGGCGTCAATGTTTTCAAGTCAGAACAGTCTGTTGTGGCTGCCGTTGAACATAAGCCCCTGCCTGAAAGCTTCAAGACAGAATATGCTGGAATGTATGGCGCATATAGCGCAGTAATGCGCGTGACGGCAAATGAAGATGATTCCATTACCACGGAGTTTTTTAACGGGACAGATTACAGGGTAAACGATGCAAAAATGTATTTTGACGGTTCAGCATTTGTGGATGGAAGCGGGAAAAAGGTCTATTCATTCATTGAAGCGGATGGCAGAAAATATATCATGGGGATAAAGGAAAGCCTCGGCATCGAATATGCTATGGGCCAGAAGCTGGAAGCGCTGCCTGTTCAATCTACCGCCTGGAAACCTAGGCTGGGAAAAACTTATCTGCCCGCCTATGTCGCTCCCGACGCAGTGTTAGTAATGGATGGTCTTACGTTGTATGAGAATGCCTCACTGCCTGGAATATTGATTGCCGGCCAGGGCAATAGTTTTCAGCCCATGGGCATCCAAAGCGATAACTCGACTAAAATGATATTGCAGATACCGTACTCTCTGGGCCGTGATTTATACACCTTGCGTACTAAAACGGTTAACGGCGAGGAATGGCTGTATAACGAATATTACGATTTAAGGCCTACAGAAAAATTTGAGGTATTGAGAAGCGGGTCGCTCGCCATCAATCAAAACGGCGACAATAGATTGTATAAAATACCGCAGGGAATGCTGGCTTTCACAGTACCGGAAGGCGGGAGGGTTATTGCAATACCGCAGGGAATGCTGGCTTTCACAGTACCGGAAGGCGGGAGGGTTATTGCCTATGACAGCGCTAACTCACCTGTCTACGACAGTATCACGGATGGCGCTTCGACTTTTGACAAGCTGCCCAAAGAAGGATACATCCGATTTCTAGGCCACCCTGGTATCAGTTTTATGGTTACTGTTGAATAAACGGCAATCCCATGACGCCGCAGTTCTGTGTATGGCTGCCAAAGGCCGTAAAAAATATTTTATGGTTGCTTGTGATTGTTTGGCTGGTTAGTCGTATATAATTACAAACAAATAAATCCGCGGGAGGTAATGAGCGCGATGGAAAAAGACCTGGAAGATGGATAATTCCTGGAAGAACAACTGGGACAAGCACAGGGCGGGGCGGGTAGAAAAATAATTAGGGCCCGCTTAAATGCCGGGGGCTTAAATCAGCGCTCAGAAAAAACACGGCGGGCCAAGGGTAACAGGCTGGCAAAGTAGTAGCCTAAAAAATGCTCTACTTAGGCGGCATAAACCGGAAGCCCTACCGGTCTTCTAGTTTGTGTTGGGAAGTCTGATCCCCGCGTTGGTTAAATAATTTTAAATAGTTTTTTAAAACATATTTTTTAACTGCGTTAATCATTATAATCCGAGAAAATCTGATTCAAATTTTTTAAAGACTTTTTTTGTTTGCGATGTAACAAACAAAGAGGTTTTATGGCTTTTTATAGAATTACTTGCGTCGAGAGGATATGCGGTAGTGGCCGGGCAAGGGGATAGATCGTTTGGGAAATGTGTTTCGCCATGTTT
>JALHFC010000020.1:12387-13824 GCA_022839445.1 Pelotomaculum sp. | reverse complement strand
AGATCCAAGTCATTTACCAGCGTCCGCGTGCCGCCTGGTTCGGCAGGCGGGTCGGACCAGGCCAAGGTTGCCTTAAACGGCGCCGACGTGCCCGTAACCCGGTAGGTGTAAGTCACTTCGCCGCCATGGGTTACGCCGGCCCATTCGTCGGCTGCACAAAAAGCGCCATCTTTTAAAGCTATAACCGTTCCGGCCAGGTCTATCACGCCGAAACCTTCCTTGGAGGGGCCGGCTGTAGCCGGGCGGGCGCCGTTTATCAACGTAGCTTTTAGAAGGGCCGCTGACGGGGTTGTTATATTCATGTATTCTTTAAAGTATTCCCGTAATAGGGTGGCTGAACCACCGGCGACAGCGGCGGCCATGCTTGTCCCCTGCATACTCGTATAGCCCTGGTAGCCCGGCAAGGCGCCTTCCACAAGGCGGGAGCGCGCGGAAATAACCGCCGAGGCGGGCGCTAAAAGCTCCGGCTTGATCCGCCCGTCCCCGGCGGGCCCGCAGGACGAAAAGGTAGCTACTTGGGCGGTATCGCTCGCGCCAAGCGTTAAAGCCGGTCGCGGTAGCACTGATGCGCCTACGGCAAGAGCGTTTTTACTGTTGGCCTCCGTAGTTACGGTCCCCGGGGACGGACCGGTATTGCCGGCGCCGAAAATAGGCAGGAAGTCGGGGTGTGCGCGCACAAAGCGGTCTATCTGCGCGGACGACCCGCCGTAAAGGTTAGAACCGCCGCCCCAGCCGTCTACGTGGACGCGGGCGCCGGCCGAATAAGCCGGCAGGAACAGGTCTGCAAGGTCCGCAGGGGGCGCCGCTTCACCGTTTTTGTTAAGGATAGCCTGAAAGTAAATACTGGCGCCAGGCGCCACACCCCGGAATTGACCGTTGGAAGCAGCGCCCGTCCCGGCGATTGTGGCCGCCATATGGGTGCCGTGCCCTGTTGGATCGTCCGGTTGCACCCTACCGGCCCATGATTTGAGCAGCACGACCTTGGGCATTTGCCCCGGCACGCTCTGCAGGTCGGGGTGCAAGTCATTTATATTCCCGGCGTCCAGCCCGCTGTCGGCCACAGCGACAATCTGCCCCGCCCCGGTAAGCCCTCCGGGCGCAATAAACCCGGGCGCGCCGGCCGCCCTGGCGCCGGTAATATCCCCTGCGCGATCATTTAGGAAAAAAACAGGGTGCTCAGTAAAACTAGCAGAAACCGGGGCTTCATTCGATGTGACGCATGTTACTGTTGAAGAAGACGAAAAACCAGGCGTAACCGCCGCGCAATATTGCGGCCCGGCTTGCGAAACGTTTGGCGACAAGGCAAAAAAGCTTATATGTAAGTTTTGGTACTGGGCAAAAAGGATTGTCAGTATTATGACCGGTGCTATAAGAAGGGCGGTTAAAGCTATAAAACCGCGAGATCGTCCTATATTACGCATAAAAACCCCCACAAGC
>JALHFC010000020.1:0-12344 GCA_022839445.1 Pelotomaculum sp. | reverse complement strand
AATGGATACTTTCATCCGTTCTACTGTGTAAAGCATTTTCATGGTTCTTCTTTTGTGCTGTAAGGAATAGTCCGGCGACCTGATACATATCTTCCGAAAATTTCCCTATTTTTGAGTTGACTTACATTCGCCATAAAGTTATACTATAAGCAACATGTATAACAAAGGGGGCAAGCGTATGTCTTATATCGCTAAGGTTTCATCAAAGGGCTGGGTAGTTATACCCAAGCCACTTCGCGATCAATATCGTATCCTACCCGGAAGCAAATTGCTGTTTACTGAAAGAGACAACAAGTTAACAATCATACCATTACCGCAAGATCCGGTGAGGTCATTCAGGGGAATGCTGAAAAATTATTCTTTAGTACAAGAATTGTTAAAATCCAGGAAAGAGGATGAAAGCATTGAAGAAATACGTGTTAGACAGCTATGCGATACTGGCCTACTTTCAGAATGAGTCCGGCGCGCAGGTAGTGGAAAAAATGTTGTTGGACGCAGGGAACCAAAGCGTAAAGCTATTTATGTCCGCAGTCAATTTAGGGGAAACCGTATATATCACACAGCGCAAATCCGGGGCCAAAGGAAAACGATCTTTGCTTTTAGCATTGGACATGCTTCCCATATACATTGAAGATGTTACTAAGGATCTAGCGTTACGCGCTGCCGACTTAAAAGCAAAATACGCTATTTCCTATGCTGATTGTTTTACAGCGGCCCTTGCTATATCGCATGGGGTCCCGGCTATAACCGGCGATCCAGAATTCAAGAAAATTGAACACCTTGTTAAAATAAAATGGCTCTGACAACCCACTCGGTGGAATCCGCCGTTAAAAAATAAACGCCGGGGTTCTAAACCCGGCGCTGTCCCGCATCAAACAATTTTCTTAAATGCTTTGCCCTTGCTAACGGCGCTAATTATAGCCATATTGCTGAGCGCGCAACCGGTGCCAATAGCAACGCAAGAAAGGGGGTCCTCGGCGACTAGTACGGCCAGCCCGGTCTCCTTGCTCAGCAGCCTGTCCATACCGTTAAGCAACGCGCCCCCACCCGTAAGAATGATTCCTTTATTTACAATGTCGGCGGCTAGTTCGGGCGGTGTGCGCTCCAACACTTCTTTCACACCGCTGACAATGAATTCCAGTGTCTCCTTGATCGCCTCGTGGATCTGGCGGCGTCTAACCGTGATCGCCATAGGCAGTCCGGAAACCAAATCCCGACCCCGGATATCCGTACTTTTGTCCTCTTCGCCCTCCGGGTAAGCTGTCCCAATCTCCATCTTCAAGTCTTCGCCGGTACGCTCACCGATAGCAAGGTTGTACTCCCTGCGTATGTACTTGACAATGGCCTCGTCAACCTTGTCCCCGCCGACACGCAACGATTTGCTACATACAATGCCTCCTAAAGAAAGAACAGCCACATCCGTGGTCCCGCCACCGATATCTACCACCATCGAACCGCTCGGCTGGGAAATATCCAGCCCTGCGCCTAGCGCAGCCGCGAGAGGTTCTTCAATCAGATGCGCCTCTTTCGCGCCGGCCTGCACGGCAGCCTGCCGCACGGCTCTTTCCTCGACGCCGGTGACGCCGGAAGGGATACAAACCATTAGGCGGGGGCGGAACAGGAGCTTCCTGCCCCCGTCGGCCCTGCTTATAAAATAACGCAACATCTTTTCAGTAACGTCGTAATCAGCTATCACACCGTCACACAAGGGGCGGATGGCTACTATGTTGCCGGGAGTGCGCCCGAGCATCCTGCGCGCCTCGGCGCCGACAGCGATAATACGCCTGCTGTCCCTGTCTATTGCCACAACTGAGGGTTCCTGCAATACAACACCCTTCCCTTTAACGTAAACCAGCACATTTGCGGTGCCCAGGTCCAAACCAATATCGGTTCCGCAAAACATAAGCCTGTCCCCCTTCGCAATGCATAAAAACAATCAATCCTTATATAGGCGACGCCATCAAAGAAGCGCGTGTCAACATTAGCCAATCGGTAATTTGGTCCAATTTAATAGTATTCTACCTGTATCATCAAATTCCTTTAAAAAACAGCAGGCCTCACGCTAAATCTTTATATTTTCGCCGGGTAGCCTCGCCGCCTCGCAGGTGACGCTCGGCTTTATTATGTTCTAAGATTGCTTTTATTTCTTTGGCCAGTTGTTTATTGAGCGAGAGTAGCCGTTCGGTCATGTCTTTATGGACAGTGCTTTTACTAACCTGAAACACCTGGGCGGCCTGCCTGACAGTAGCTTGTGTTTCAAGAATATAGGCGCAGATATCCAAAACTCGCTTTTGAATGTATTCCTGCATTACCATACCTCCTGCATACTGGAAGTTGGAAGTTGGATTTTGGAAGTTGGAAGTCATGCTTCCCTTAGATATATATGCGCCTGCGGTAGGGAAATGCGCCGGTTGGAGCAGGAAACATGCTGGAAGGTGTTTCCTTGGAGGGATCGACTAATTCAGGACCTGTGGATGATGGCCAAAACAGACCAACTATCAGCCTTAAGGAGAGCTGAGCAAAAGGGTAAGATTGAGGGTAAGGTCGAGGGTATAGCGGAAGGCATAGCTATAGGTGAGGCCAAAGGCAAGGCGAAAATGGCACATGAAGCTATCTGTATGTACCTAGATGTTAGGTTTGGAGACGCTTCACAAGGTTTACAACAACAGATCAAGGAGATCACGGAGCTAAAGGCGCTTGATAAGATTATAAATGAAATTTACAAGGCCAACTCGTTGGAGGAAGTGCAGGCATTAATTGACAGGTGACGCCGTCGGCGCCTTCCTAAAGTATGCACCGGTAAATGCCCGCACTACCGCAATCGCAACGATGGCGGATGGGCGCCGCCGGAATGGGAAGCGCTCCGCCAGGCGGACGGCTTCCTCTTTCGCTTCGGCGCAGCGGAATAATTCCACATGCTTTAAAACCTGTATGTTTTCCACCGGCCGGTTTTCTGTAGTTCTTCGGGCGCCATTGGTTTTCCTTTTTTTCATTTAAACAAACTGGTCTATTTGTTTTTTTCCTTAATTATGTTTATTAATTTTTCCCTGGTGTTTTGTTCGGGATTCTCTAAAACAAGTTCCAACAGACCTTTGATCATTTTCCCTATTTCCGGTCCAGGTGGGAATCCCATATCAATAAGGTCCCGCCCGCTTATGGCCAGGTCTTTAACGCCTAGCGGCTCCTTGCTTGCTAGTATTGAAGCTGCCTCTTCCCTCATTCTATCGACCGCGCCGGTATTGGACGGGGCGGCGGACCCCTTGATATCGGCCAATTGCAATGCGAAAAGGTCATCGAGGTTTTCGGCGCCGACCCTTCTGATTAACCTTTTAATACCGGAGGTTGAAAGCCGAGCATACCTGCTAGTGTGTTCCTTAACAAGGCTAGTTACGGCAGCAATGGTGTCCTTGCTAAACTTTAGCCTGTTTAATATAACCCTCGCCATTTGCTCTCCAACGATATTGTGGTTAAAAAAGTGGCCTTCGTCCTTTTCATCCAATGAAAAAGTTGCGGGCTTGGCCACGTCATGCAATAGGGCGGCCAATCTCACATTTAAAGTCCCCGGTGTATTATCCAGAACAGCCAAGGTATGCTCAAATACGTCCTTGTTGTGATGCCTGCTCCTTTGCCGAAAGCCTACGCATTCGGCAAGTTCCGGTATTATATGTCGTAAAAGCCCGTATTCCTGCAGCATCCTGATACCGAGGCCGGGGCTGCTGCTCAGCAATATCTTGCAAAGCTCGTCGCGCACCCTCTCTGCCGCGGTATCCTTAATCAAATGGCAATTTTCTATAATTCCCGCCTTGGTCCCGGTATGCAGGCTAAAATCCAAATCTATAGCAAACCTGACTGCCCTCATCAGCCGCAGCGGGTCTTCCCGGAAGCGCCGCTGCGGTTTGCCGGTCGTCCTGATAACCCTATTCCTTATATCATCCTTGCCGCCAAAGAAATCATAAACCTTCCCGTCGATATCCAGTACCAAAGAGTTGACCGTGAAGTCCCTTCTAGAGAGGTCTTGTTCCAGACTATTAAAAGAAGTGACTTCGAAACTCACTTTATTTTCAACCACGGCTACCGTGCCGTGCTTTTCTCCCACAGGTATCACTTTGTCAAAAATTCTTTTAACCTGGGCCGGGGAGGCTGAGGTTATAATATCGTGGTCATGAGGCGCCCTCCCCATGATCATGTCCCTAACGCAGCCGCCGACCAGGTAAGCCTCATAGCCCCTCGCCAACAACCTTTGCAAAATTGTCTTTGCCTGTTCCGTTATATCCATGTGACCCCCGTATAAAATATTTGCTCATACTAATATTTAGCAGGGAAATTCCCATTACATAGAAATTATACAATATTTTATTGAAAAGCAAAAGCCGGCCCATATAGCCGGCTAAAAGAACCATTTGCACCGCCCTTAAGTGGATAGCGGCTTGCAATCTTTATGCCGCTCGTTTAGAAGATTGCTGGATACGCTCAAAAAAAATGGGGGTTAACAGTCCATTTGTTTCTTTAATTCCTTGCAATGATCTTTAAACTCAACACGGCAAAATGATATAATGGCAGCAGAGGGGAAAAAAGGTCCTTTCTTGAAGTGGAAGTCGGGAAATTTCAATGATAGCGTTGAAAGGGCTTATAATAATTTTTTGAGGGGGAAAAATAAAATGGATGCGCTTGCCCACTCCAAATTGAAGAAAACGCTTGTATCAGTTCTGGCTCTGATAATTGTACTCCTAACCGTATTATTATTCTGCAACTTGCATAAAAAACAAGCTGCAATCGCCAGAGAACAAAACGAATTAATCGCAACGGGAACTATCGAAGCAAAAAACGTTATGGCGGCTTTTAAGGTTCCCGGGAAAATTGAAACTCTCTTTGTAGATGAAGGAAGCAAAGTGGAAAAGGGGCAAGAATTGGCCAGGCTGGAGAGCAGGGAATTAAGCGCCAAGTTGAGCCAGGCCGGGGGCGCCCATGAAGCAGCTGACGCCCAAGTCCGCCAGGCCGCTGAATCCATACCCTTAACCAGCCTGCAGGTTGAAACCGCCGTTGAACAGGCACAGGCCAAAGTAGCCCAAGCCGAGGTCGGTGTTACTGAAGCGCGGCAGATTTATAAGCGGATGGAGTCCCTGCACCAGAGCTCCATTATTTCCGACAAAGATCTTGATAGCGCCGGAAACAACTACGAACTGGCGCAAAACAGGCTAAAAGAGGCGCAAGGCGCTCTCGAACAGGCGTTGTCGGCCCGGCTGAAGGTGCAGGTAGCCCAGGCTCAGTATGAGGCTGCACTGGGCCAGAGCAACCAGGCCGGCGGCGCCGTGCAGGAAGCACAAGCTTACCTGGACAACACTCATTTATTTGCTCCCATGTCCGGATATATTACCCGCAAATATCTTGAACAAGGGGAGATGGTAAACGCGGGAACGCCGCTTTTGGAAATTACAGATCTGGCCCATACACATGTAAAAGTGTTTATCAGTGAGAAAAAAATCGGCCGGGTGCAACTGGGGCAAGATGTAGAAGTGAGCGTTGCATCTTTCCCGGAAAAAATATTTCTTGGAAAGGTTGTCTGGATTAATAACGCCGGTGATTTCGCCGTCCGCAAAGCGGTTAGCGAACTGCACGAGCACGATATCCGTAGCTTTGAAGTTAAAATTGACGTACCTAACCCGGAGCTAACTTTAAAGACCGGCATGACCGCCCGGGTAAAGATCTTGGAAGGGGAACTGTAGAGCATGGAGCCGGTGTTAATAGTTACGGACCTGGTGCAAAAAGTCGGCAAAAAAACGGTGCTAAACGGGGTATCCTTTACAGTGCATGCCGGGGAACGCTTCGGTCTGTTCGGCGTCAAGGGTGCAGGCAAAACCACTTTGCTGCACATACTGGCCGGCGTCGACAGATTCACCTCGGGAAGCGTGGAGACGCTGGGGTATGACGTTAGAAAAAGCGGCGCGTTTAAAAAACACACGGGGCTGGTGACACAGAAACGTAGCCTTTTTGAAGACTTAAACACATATGAAAACTTGGATTTTATAGCTGCTTTAAAATGCGTGGACAAGGACAATATCTTTTCGGTGATAGATCGCCTGGAGCTGCGTGAATATCTGAATAAACCTGTGAAGTCACTGGAAGCCGGGGTTTACCAGCGCCTATCGGTTGCCTGCGCGCTTTTAAATGACCCGGATCTTTTAATTGCCGACGAACTAATTAACGGTATTGATATTTATTCCCGCCATATCATCTTAAAAGAACTGGAAAGGTTTTTATCAAACGGCGGAACCTGTGTCCGGGGATACAGCGACATTCGCTTTTGTGAGCAAATGTGCCGTGTCGGCTGGTTGGAAGGTGGGAAAATCACGCTGTATACACCTGTCGAAGCAATAGAGCAGTGGGATAGACAAATACAGGCGCTCAGCTGTCAAAACGGTACTGACGATGATTAGGCAATGCTTGGCGATCATGGGCCGGGAATTTACATACATGTGGCGGGACAGGGAACTGCGCAACATTTTGCTGGTCGGTCCATTGCTGGGGTTGCTGCTATTTTATGCCACATACAGCGTTCAAGCGTTAACGGATATCCCCACGGCTGTCGCTGATTTGGACCGGTCCACCGCTAGCCGGGAGCTGACCGATTATATCGGTAGCGCTGAGAATTTAAATATTGTCGCCTGCCCAAACAGCTTCGAAGAAGTAGAAGAACTGATTAAAAAAGGCAAGATCGTGGTCGGAGTTGTCATACCGGAAAACTACGGGAAAAACGTATCCCTACGACGACAAGCCCGCGTTGAAATGATTGTGGACGGCAGCAACATGATTTATGCTACCAACGCTACCGGCGCCGTGCTTTCGGTCACCCGCTCCGTCGGCGCCAAGGCAGGTGTGCAGAGCCTCATCGCCAAAGGCGTACATCCTGATCAAGCCATTGGCGCTTATCAGTCAATATCCTTCCGGGAGGAGCCCTGGTTCAACCCTACTCTAAACTACGCCTATTTTGTTGTGCTGGCGCTGGCCTTAAACTTTTGGCAGCAATGCTGCACGATAGCCGCCTGCATGAACATCATCGGTGAAACGGGCGTGGGTAGCTGGCGCCAGCTAAAGGCCGCCGGGGTGTCCAAACTAAGGCTGTTTTTTTGCAAATCCGCTATTCAAATTTGTACATTTATGCTAATTGTCTGCCCCATATACGCCCTTTCTTTCACAGTGTTTAAATTGCCCGTTCACTGTAGCTTTGGTGAATTGTTTTTATTTAACCTTGCCTTCGTCATCGCCCTGCACAGCGTCGGCACACTGGCCTCCAGCATTGCCCCCAACGCCGTCGATGCAACCAGGTTCGGCATGATCGTCGCCTTGCCCTCTTTTATTGTTTCGGGCTATACCTGGCCGCTGGAAGCAATGCCGGGATTTGTGCAGCAGTTGGCTAAGATAGTACCACACACCTGGTTTTTCCAGGGTATAAACTACCTGACCTTTAAAAACCCGGGGTGGCATTTTATGGTACATTTTTACCTGGCCTTTTTCTTGATTGCTGTTGCCTGTTACGGGGCGGCAACCATTTTTACTTGCCGTAAATAAACTTTACATACACGGCGAAGTACAAGACAAGTTTACCGTTCGGATGACCCATATACCGGTGGAGCGTTTTTCTTTTGTAAAAAAACGCCGGCGCCGCCGTTAATAGCTACCGCAAATGTTAAATTCCGCCCGGTGCGAGGAGATGAACTAGTTTGAGACAGGTCTTCAATATCGCCTATTATGAAACATTGCACATTATGAAAGATAAAGTCCTGACACTGCTCATAATTTTCGTGCCTTTATTTTACGCTTTTCTCTGCGGGGCAGTTTATGTGTCGGGGGTTTTGACCGGCATCCCCCTAGGCGTAGTCGACCTGGATCATTCCCGGCTCAGCCGGGAGGTTGTTTTCGCCTTTGAAAATAGCCCCCGCTTTAAAATAATAACGGAAGTGGACACTTATCCCCTCTTAGAGGAAGGCATGAAAACCGGCGCAATCAGGGCCGGCGTCCTCATTCCGGAAGATTTTGAAAAAAAAGCCGCCCGGAATAGCGGTGCTGAAGTTTTGACTGTCTACGACGGCTCAAACTTGCTGTGGGGATACAACATTAGGAAGTATACCATGGAAGTGGTCAACCAGTTCCATAGCAACCATGCAGCGGCTTACATGGCCGGGATGGGACTTAACCGGCATGAGATCTACGACATTCTGGATACCGTGTCCCTAAACGTAGACGTCTGGTACAATCCTACTTTCAACTACGCCACGTTTATGCTCCTGGGCATAATGATGATGGTTATTCACCAGATCTGCCTCCTGGCCGTCGGGATCACGGTGACTAGGGAAAAAGAGCGCAACTGCTGGATCCAATACCTCGCTTCAGCGGCGGCGCCATGGAAGATATTTTTGGGTAAATCCCTGCCTTATTTTACTACAAACTGTTTAAACTACGGGCTGTTGATCTGGTTTAACTATTGCTTTATCCACGTTAAAACAGGGGGTTCCCTTTTTTTAATCATTTTGCTGGGTCTGCTCTACGCAATAATAATCACCGGCACGGGGTTTTTTATATCACTGCATGCGCCAAACTCACTGCTAGTGACAAGGTACTTGATGCTATTATCAGTGCCTTTCTTCATAATCTCCGGCTATACCTGGCCCCAAACTCATATTCCAGATCTTGTCAATATATTAGCCCGCGCGCTACCGTTTACCTGGATGGCTGAAGGCTTCCGGTTAGTGGCGCTGAAGAACCTGAATCTGCCGTACCTGGTTCCCAACATGCTCGCCCTTTCCGTTATGGCGATCTTGTCGTTATTTTTGGCCCTAACCTTTACAAAACAAAGAAAACCGCCGGCGGACACCGGCGTCTTCGACCTGAAAAATGATTGTTAATAATCATTGCCCTTTATCGCTAGCCGCGTCACGCCTATATTTTCGCCCCACATTCAGGGCAAAACTTGGCTTTGGGAGTGAGGGCGGCGCCGCAATCAGAACAGTGAGTAGCTGTTTTTAGTTTTTCGCCGCACTCCGGGCAGAATTTTGCGTTCGTTGATAACGGCGCTTCACATTTGGGGCAACTGGCCCGGATCGTTTCTTTCCAATTATTTTTACTTAATATTTTGTCCTCATCAGCCATACGGGCATGCGCCCATATTTCCTCAACTGAGCGGCTAGCCTGAGCTGCCGACATTTCTACACCTAGATCCGGAGCGCAATTTTTGCACAATCCCCGCTTGTTGTTCCAGCAACTCTTGCGGCACACCCAGGAAGAACAACGCGGGCACTGTATAAAGTCCGGTTTCAGTTCATTAACAGCTTCAGTAAAGGCGTTATCATGGGCTTTTTCCCAGGACGCTGAACGGACTTGCTCACTGACACCTGCCGCCCTGCCAAACACACCGCCGAAGAGCCCGCCCGCCGTATCTAATATATTTGTCACCGTACCGGTTACCGACGCCTTAAAACGTGTACGGTAGCCGGTTCCACACCTGTCGCAATAGAATTCGAATTGAAAGCCCTTGCTTGTGCATAAATCGTTGTAGTTCCGAACAAATGCAATCTTGCCCTCCATTATGCCACTCCTTATTAAGATATTACTTCAAGGCGCATCTAAATAAAATTCGACATGCGGGGAATGTTTCCTTCAAATATAATACAACACCGGTCCCTTTTTCTTTGGAAGCAAGAGAAGAACCATGAAAATGCTTTACACAGTAGAACGGATGAAAGTATCCATTTGTTTCCGTACTTTCACATTAACCGTCCCCTTGTGCTTTTTCAGTTATCTCAACCCCGCTGTAATAATGCCCCAGGATAGTGCGGTAGTTATAGCCGCGCTCGGCCATGCCTTTAGCCCCGTACTGGCAGAGACCCACACCGTGACCATACCCCGTAGTGGTAAAAGTTATAAAGTCGTCCGCCATCTCCCAGGTGAAGTTAGTAGATCGCAGTCCCAGCAAGTCCCTAACCACAACGGCGGAAAATTGCTGGCCACCTATTATAAGATTTTTTGGCCTTCCTGTGTTGGTTTTCTCAATTACTTTTATGTCCCGTGAAACATTCTCCTGCCCTGATGCCGAAACAGCGGATAAAGACACGCCCAGGGCGCGATCAACCTGCTCCAGGCTTAGAGACATGGACTGTACCTGCCGGGGATTGGCGTCGTACGGGCAAGTCACACTGCGCAGGTAGGGCGCCTGGAATTGCCACACGTCTTCGGAGTTTTCCGTCCTGCCACCGCAGCAGGCATGATATGCGGGATCAATAAGTTGACCCTGGTATGTAAGGGTTTGCCCCCTGGTTTCATCCACGGCGGCCTTTATTTTATAATAATAGTTATAATAATGGAGAATTCCCCACCGTTTTTTCAATTCTTCCTGGGACAGCCAGGCCTGCCCGTGACGGTGGTCATCACACACGTGTGCGCCCGGGTGCAGCGGGTTGACTGCGCCGCCTGCCCCCATACGCTTTGCCACATAAGTCCTGGCGGCTACTGCCTGAGCCTTTAGCGCTTCTACGGGAAACTCCGCCGGCATTTCCGCCGCCACCACACCGACCAGGTAATCCTCCAACTGCATCAGTCTGATCTTGTCTTCTGCGTGCAGGTAGACCCTGACAACGCCTGCCCGTGGAAAAAGCCTGGTATAAATTTGGGGGAAACCTATAACTAGCGCCATTGTTAGGATCAAAGCGCCAACAACCAGCCTGCGCAAGTTTTTGAACACTCCTTATAACTTTTATCTATTTAGAGAAATTAACACAATAATTATAGTTTGCTCTTCAGGCAAATATTACCTTTAAAAAAATAAAAAGTCACCTAACTTTATTTGGTGACTTTTGTGTCGCGTTATCAAATATGACGAAATTTATATTTAATATTCTGTGAAAATAACAGGCGTTGCGATGTAGACATATGTGGCTTGACCAACCGGGTTATAACGCAGGGCCACATTTAAGTTCACCTCTTTGCCGGCGTAGCCGGTGGTCTTGAAAAAGCGCGGGCTAAAACCAGTTAAGCTCACAAGATTATCCCCGCTGGTCTTTTCCTGAATGGTAGCGCCGGACTGTTCCATCATATTCTCCGCGCAAGCCAGCAGTTCATTTTGACCCAACTCACCTTCAATTTTCCCGGCGCAGGTCACGGCAACACGGCAGTCCTGTCCATAGCGCCCAAGTACTTTTCTGATTTTGTATTGGTACAACGGGGCTTTCCAGCCTTCCACTCCGTCAAGGTTTACCATTACATGGGATATTGTGCTTCCCTTTTCGAGCTCCATTGTCTGCCCCAAGACTGTTACGGCGCGACCACCCGTTGTCAGGCCTTCCACCTTGGCGCCGCGCGCATACTGGTTCTGCCAGCTTTCCACTCCGCGCCCCAACTCGGGTAACTTCAGCCACGCAGCGGTGGTGTCCGCCATTACTACCGGATCATGAGCGTCCGCTTTATCCCCGTCTACCCTCACCCACCCGGTAATATTAATTGATTGCACACCGGCGCCTGACAAGCGTACAAGTTTAAGTAAAACGGCATTTTCCCTGTAAGAGCAGGCTATTTCCCTCACGAAAGGTGAAAAAGCTAGAAATATAGCGATAGCTAGGAAAGCCAGCGCGGCAATTATACTCCTCTTATTACGCCTTATAGCAACATTTTTTTCAGGCATGTCGACCTCCGAGAAATAAGATCCTGCTCTATATTATTTCCATAATATACCTTGCAAATACACGCCTTGCCACCATAAAAAAAATCTGTCCTTTTTTTTTCTACATAACAGGAAAACCACCTTTTTTGACGAATTTTTCCCACTAAAAACTAATATAAACTGCACAGTGGTGCACAGGGGGACGGTTCTTTTGTGTCGCCCTGTGCGACACAAAAGAACCGTCCCCCTGTGCACTTTGAAATGAGGTGTTATTGTGCTTGGCACTGGAAAAATCCAGGAGCAAATAACTTTTAACGCTGTGAAAGCAGCGAGCGATGATGAGACGGCAGGGTATATTGCGCATGGAGGACCTGGGCAATCTGCCTCGGAGAATAATCCAACATTGGTCAAATCCACAATGAATCCTAAAAAGCTATTACCGTTAATCTTTATCACAGTTCTATTATTCTTTATGATAGAAGTAAACGTAGCCGCATGTAATCCCACAGGCCCCACTATTTCTTCGGGCGCCCTGGACGCCGGGAACTCCTTCATAGACATCACCTTTAGCGAAGGCGTGTACGGCGCCAACGACGGAAAGACCGCCCTGACCGCCGATAAATTAGCTTTAACCTTTACCCGGAACGGGGGCAGCACCACCGGCGCGGTAATCAGCTCCATAAAACAAAACGATAAC
>JALHFC010000170.1 GCA_022839445.1 Pelotomaculum sp. | reverse complement strand
TCCGAGAAAATTCCAATGGGGCGTACTTATTTATGCCTGCGGGAACAACGATTTGGAACCGGAGATTACCGCTTCCGTTCTGTCCCTGTTCAAAACTGACCGGTTCGAAGATGTAAGCGTTGCAGTTCAACTTGGCCGCGCTCCCCGGGAATTGATTGCAGTTTTAAGGCCGGGTTTTAAAGATCAATTCCCGGTTGGTGAGTGGCACGGGGTGAGAAGGTTTCTGCGGGAAGGAGGGTCCGGTTACTATAAATCTTCGGACCTGCTCAACCCGGTAGAAGATTTAGGGAACCTGAACATGGCTTGTCCAAAATCACTGCGCGACTTTTTAATATGGGCATCCAGAGCTGTCAACGCCAAGCAATACATGGTCGTACTCTCCGGACACGGCGCCGGTTTTATTGGCTCATTGGCTGATTTCTCCCATGACCGGCCGCAGATAATGGGCGTTTCTCAAATGTCAAAAGCCATTAGCATGGCATTCGAACATACCGGGGAAAAAGCCCGTTATTTGTTAATGGACGCTTGCTATATGAACCTGGTTGAGAACGCTTATGAGTTAGCTCGACATAAAATCGCAAAAATATTTTTGGGCTCGGGCGGCTTCGTTCCACTGAAAGGGTATGATTACCGGTTATTCATTGAAAGATTTTGTGGGAAAAAATTTATTTCAAATAAGAAAGCAATCGAAGTAAACAATGATAGTTTAAATGGGGTTGAAGCCACCCTGCTTGACAAAAACTTGTTGACGCTGTTGAAACAACAGCTATCCGGTTTGGCGGGGCGGCTGATCCGCCTTGGAATATCTCCGGCGCTGTTAAATACTTCTGACGAAACATTAATTTGCTTGTCTGAACTGATAAATAAAATTCTTAATGATTTTTCAACCGACCCTACCTTGAATGAATTTTCTAATAAAATTTTAAAATTAATTAGAAAAATAAACTTAACAGGTACGGACATGAAGATTTTTTGTCCCGGCCGGCAGGAGGCCTTTACTTATTTTGCCAAGTATTACTATTCATTGTCTTTTTCCGGAAACAATTTGTGGCCTTTATGGTTATCCGGGAGAGCGCCGCCGGTCAGCGATACAATTGCTAATTCATTTTCTTCAACTTTCTTGCCGCTAGAGATTTTAACGGAACACTTACTCAATTTAAATACCGGCATGACGATAAAAGAAGCCGGGGAAATTTACCAAAAATTGGGCTGGATCTAACCAAAGGTTTGACTCTCACACAATGGGAAACAATTCACGACGGCCGGTTTATTCGGCCATTGTCCTTAAAGAGTCTAAATCCTTGATTTTAACAGACGACATGTGAAACTCTATAATCCCCTCCTCCATCAACTTGCCCATCTCGCGTGAAAGAGACGGACGGGTGACATTTAAAAAATCCGCAAGTTCATTCCTTTTCAGCGGCATCATGAATGTGGTATTGCCCGTCCTTTTATGTTGCTCAAGCAAGAAAGTGCTGATCTTGGCCCGCAAGCTCTTTATCGCCAGATATTCTACCTTGCGGTGGAGCACGAGCGCTTTTTCGGAGACAATCTTAAGCATGTTCGTGATCATAAGCTTGTGGCTGGCGCACGAATTTTCACAACAACTGACCACCTTTCCGGCCGGCAGAAACATCACTGTGCAGGCAGCCCGCGCCATCACCGTCGCGGGCGACTCGACACTTTCTAAAAACGCGGTCATTTCGCCGAACATTTCTCCGGGGCCGTCCACTGTGATAATAACCCGGTTACCCGCCGCGTTCTCCTGGGCGACAACCACTTCGCCGGAAAGGACTATCCCCAAACCGGCGATTTTCTCGCCCGCAGCCGTTACCCATTCATTCTTTTCATAGCTGTTCACTTTTGGTTTCAGGCAATGAAGCACTCCCTGTAAATTGTCCGAGTTTATCCCATTGAACAATGCGCATGTAGAAAGCACTTTTATCCATTTTTGATACATATTCACTCACCACCGTTTTTGGTAACTATGGTTACCGTTTTATACGCTTATATTATAGTAATATTATAGTAATAGCACAAGCAAACATTAAAAGGGGGTTTTCGTGTGAAAAGAAAGATCGTTAAGATCGATGAGGACAAGTGCAACGGCTGCGGACTTTGCGTCGACGCCTGCCACGAGGGCGCCTTGGAACTTGTGAACGGGAAAGCAAAGCTGGTGTCCGACAGTTACTGTGACGGCTTGGGGGACTGCTTACCGGCGTGCCCGGCCGGCGCCATTATCATTGAGGAGCGCGAAGCTGCTGCGTTCGATGAAGATGCTGTAAAAAAGCGCATGGAAGCCAAAAACTGAAACACTTGCCTGTGGCTGTCCCGGCGCCCATTCGAAAACTATTGAAAGGAAAACAGGAGTTGTTCCCGCGCCGGCAACCACCACCATAGCGGCATATAATGCGCCGGTGGTATCGCAGCTTTGCCAATGGCCCTGCCAGATCAAGCTCGTCCCGGTCAACGCTCATTACCTTGACAATGCCCGATTGCTTGTCGCCGCCGATTGCACAGCCTATGCTTATGCAAACATTCACAATGATTTTATGCGCGATAGAATTACCCTCGTCGGTTGCCCGAAGCTGGACAATGTCAATTACGCCGACAAATTAACGGAAATATTGAAAGCGCACACAATAAAGAGCATCACCGTGCTACGCATGGAGGTCCCTTGTTGCAAAGGCATTGTGGAAGCCGTAAAACAAGCGCTTATAAACAGCGGTAAAATGATCCCGTGGAGTGTTGTCACTGTTTCCACCGACGGAAATATTACCATGGACTAGGAGGTGAAAAAATGATTGAAAAACCTTATCCTTTTGCACAGTCCGATTCGAAGTTGATCGAAAGAATTTTAGAAGATGATTATGCCGGGATCAATCACATGATTTTGCCGAAAGGGGATTCCTTGCCCCAGCACTACTCTAACTCCCATGTATATATGATTGTGGCCCGCGGTACTGTCTCGCTGCAGTTGGGAGACCAGGAAACGCACGAATATCCCTGCGGCAACATCGTTAATATCCCCTACAAAATTAAGATGAACGTTTCAAACCAGCATGATGAATTACTGGAATTGTTCGTTGTCAAAGCGCCCAGTCCGAAAACTATGAGAAAAGCATAAACACACTTGATTTGGCGAATAAGGGGGGCAATTTTAATGACAAACATGTTTTGTTTCCAATGCGAGCAAACTGCGGGCGGCAAAGGGTGCGTTAAGGTAGGCGTGTGCGGCAAAAAGCCGGATGTCGCCAACAAGCATGACGAGCTGACCTGCGCTATGGTCGGACTTGCCCGCGCCGCGCAGGGCAAAACACCGGACAGGAAAGCCGATGAGCTGATGATGCAGGGGCTTTTCGCCACAATCACTAATGTTAATTTCGACGAGGGCCGTATCAACGAGTTAAAAAACCTGATACTAGCAGAAAAGGACAAACTGGGTGGCGCCGCGGACCTTGCTACCGACGCCTTGTGGCAAGGTGACCCCGATCTGGTTTCCCTGCGCTCCACCCTGCTTCTCGGATTGCGCGGTATGGCGGCATACGCGTGGCACGCCTATGTGCTGGGCAAAAAAGACGATGAAGTGACAGCGTGGTTTTATAAAGGCATGCGCGCGCTTGGCGAGGAACACATCGTTGGGGAATGGCTTGATTTGCTGATGGAGTTCGGGCAGGTCAACCTCAAATGTATGGCCCTTTTGGATGAGGCCAACACTTCTGCTTACGGGCATCCTGTACCGGTAAAAGTCCCTACCACAATTGAAAAGGGACCGTTTATCGTGGTCACCGGCCATGACCTGCCGGACTTGAAGCAACTCCTTGAACAAACTGAAGGCAAAGGTATAAATATATACACCAACGGTGAAATGCTACCTGCTCACGGCTACCCGGAACTGAAAAAACACTCGCACTTAAAGGGCAATTTCGGGACCGCCTGGCACAACCAGCAAAAAGAATTTGACGGCATACCGGCCCCTGTACTATACACCACCAACTGCCTGATGCCGCCCAGACCATCCTACGCCGACAGGATCTTCACTACCGCCGTCGTCGGCTACCCGGACATCGAGCATATCCCGGAGGGCAACGGCAAGAAGGACTTCACGCCTGTAATCAACAAAGCTCTGGAACTCGGCGGCTGGGAGGAAGATAAAAAGCTTACCGGGATTAACGGCGGCTCTGAACTTATGACCGGGTTTGCCCGTAACACCGTGCTTGAGGTCGCCGGCAAGGTAATTGAAGCGGTCAAGGACGGCGCGATTAAGCATTTCTTCCTGGTGGGCGGCTGCGACGGCGCAAGGCCTGCTAGAAACTACTACACCGAGTTTGTTAAAAAGGCGCCGGCGGACACCGTCATCCTTACCCTTGGCTGCGGCAAGTACCGCTTTAACGACCTCGACATCGGCGCTATCGGCGGGCTTGCCGGCGCCTTCAATTGCGGTGTAAACGAGCTTCCCCTGACACTCGTCCTGTCGTGGTACGAGCAGAAAGCCGTATGCATCCTGCTGACGCTCCTGTCCTTGAACATTAAAAACATTTACCTCGGCCCCACGTTGCCGGCGTTTATCTCCCCGAACGTGCTAAACGTCTTGGTCGACAAATTCAACATTAAACCCATCAGCACACCCGAAGCCGACCTGGAAGCCATCCTCGGATAAGAACCAGCCACGGGGACGGTGACTTTGGCAGGTGAGGGACAAAACAAGGGACAAGCGGACAGGTCGAGACCACTGAAAATCTATATTTTTTTGCTCATTTGGGGAAGAACAAAAAGAAGCTTGAAATCCCCTTGGGATA
>JALHFC010000169.1 GCA_022839445.1 Pelotomaculum sp. | reverse complement strand
GACACAAAAGAACCGTCCCCCTGTGTCGTCTTTAACGTTGTATCAACTTAAGCAACCAGGCCATATTCTGGCCCAGGGTCACCATTGTGCTGATCCCTTCCGAGTCCGAATCCACATCCCCCGGGTTAAGGCCAAAGCCCATATTCCAGTAGTCTGAACCGGGCACGATCATCTGGCTGATAAAGAAGAAGTGGTTCATTGAGTTAAAGGCATGGATGGCCCCGGCCCTGCGCACGGCCACCACGGCGGCGCCGACTTTGCGCTTGAACAAGCCGCCGTTGGCTTTGGCAACAAAGCCCGTCCGGTCGATCAGCGCTTTCATTTCCGTTGAAATATTTGCAAAGTAAGTCGGCGAGCCTAGGATGATGCCGTCGGCCTCAATCATTTTTTCAATATACTCATTTACCGCGTCATTCCCGAAAGAGCAGCGCCTATCCTTATTTACCATGCACTTGTAACAAGCGGCGCAGCCCCTAATCCCACTGCCGGCAAGCTGTACCAGTTCGGTGTCGATGCCCTCTTTCTGCAATTCGCCCAGCACGTGTTTAATTAGAATAGCAGTGTTGCCATCTTTGCGGGCGCTGCCGTTAAAAGCTACAACTTTCATTTACATAACCATCCCTTTCGCTAATGCTTATGCACAAAATTCCTTGAAATAAATTCTTTAAAGGTTTGTTGTCCCCTGCTACCTCAATTTTCGCCCTATTCACCCATTACCTTGATAATAACTCTTTTCCTCCTTTGCCCGTCAAACTCGGCGTAATATACCTGCTGCCATGGGCCCAAATCCATTTTCCCGTTTGTAACAGGCACAATAACCTGGTGGTGGACCAGCATGCTCTTTAAATGCGCGTCACCGTTGTCTTCACCTGTCCGGTGGTGGCGATAAGGCTTGCCGTAAGGGGCTAGTTCATCCAGCATCTCGTCGATGTCCTGGATGATGCCCGGTTCGTCATCATTTACATATACCCCGGCAGTTATATGCATGGCCGAAACCAACACCATCCCCTCCGAAATGCCGCTTTCACGCACCGCTTTTTCCACTTCGCCGGTAATGTTAATATACTCACGCCTCTTTCCAGTATTAAACCATAGATACCTTGTAAGAGTTTTCATACACGAACACCCCTTTCCTTTGGAATGTTTTTCCTAAATAAATTTTGTCTTCCGGTAAAATAATAACAATAAACAAACCAAAAAGAAAGGGTGTGCAATATTGAGCCAACATATTCACTGTCTTGTCAACGACTGTCACTATTGGAATACGGGGAACAACTGTGGGGCCAATGAAATCCTGGTAGTCTCGGACCCCTGCCCCAGGGGGTTTATTTTGTTGCTTAGTAGCAATGCTACACATCGTAGGGTTATAGCCCAGTAAAGTCAAGCATAACCTGGAATAGCCCTCTTACTGGTAAATCCCTACCTATTGGAGTATGATGCCATGCGGGACACGCCGCTCACTGGTGCCCGCAGGTCACCGGTTCGGCGAATTTGTTTTTTTGGAAGGGTAAGCGACAAAAATATAGAAAGTTATATAGATTAATAAGACTAGCATTACATTTTTTTTAAACATAGCCGACAACATACCTGGAAAAAAGGAAGGTTTAAGTCTGGGAGAAACTCTTTCATGGCGTTTTACGCTTTAGGAAAGGAATGGATATAAAAATGTACATAAGAAACGCCGGGGCCCTCACCTGCGGTCATTGCGGCAATAAAGGATTTATGAAGATCCTGGCCGGCTATAACGAAAGGGACATGGAAACAGAAAAAAGCCCCTGTGGCTACCTGGTTAAAGAGGTTACGCAGCCATGGGGGGTAGCGTATGAGTTGGCGCTTTGTTTGTCCTGCGAGGAAGTGACCCTCACCAAAATAAACTGGCACGACGACTGCGCCCCGGAAGATTACACTTACACTATCTTGTACCCGCAACCCAAATGCTGACATCGTAGAAAACCAAAAACCAGGGCATGACATGCCCCATAGATTATATCGCATTACACAATAATTCTAACAAACAATGGTAAAATTCCTGTCTAAATTAGACGATACCCTGATAGCGACATAGGCTAAAAACTGTTACGAATACAAGAAAAACTAAGACCCATACAACCATGCCGGGTCCAATAAAATTCAATCGCCGCTACTATTAGAAAACAGCTTGACTATTTCACCAAACACTGCCATAATACCTATAGACAGCTTAAAGAACTAGCAAGGGGAGTAGCCGCCGGGCGTCAGCCCGGAACAGAGGTCGTCAGTACGGTAGCAATACCCGGTCTCTGTAACCCTAAAGAGGTTTGGCAAGACCTTCGTATTCCGTGTAGGAAATGCGAAGGTCTTTTATCTTAAATCAGTGTGGACAGGTAGGTGGCAATAAATTGGGAATTAATATACTGGTGCTGGCAGCCGGGCTGTTAACAATCCTAACCGGCGCCAAAATATTCACTAACGGGGTAGAATGGCTGGGAAAAAGGCTAAACCTTTCCGAAGGCGCGGTAGGCAGTGTCCTGGCGGCTGTGGGAACAGCCATGCCGGAAACTATGGTACCCTTAATCGCTATTTTGTTTGCCCCCGTCGGGAACGCCCATGAAGTGGGGATTGGGGCGATCCTTGGCGCGCCCTTCATGTTGAGCACGCTGGCCTTCGGCGTGGTCGGCGCATCGAAAATGTTTTACTGCCGCAGTGACGGCACCCGGTGCATCGATGTCAAACGTTCAATTTTAATGAGAGACTTGAAATACTTTTTATTCTTTTATTCCCTTGCCGTGGCAGCCGCCTTCGTGCCTTCACACACGCATAAAATACCGGTTGCGCTGGCGCTGGTTGCCGGCTATGTATATTACGTCGTAAAAACACTGGGAGACGGGGATAGCCTGGCTGAAATGGAATTGCCGCCGCTTTGTTTGTGGAAAAAAGAATCCCCTCCTCCAACATCAATAATCGTTTTTCAGATAGTTTTAAGCCTGGGCTTAATCGCCGGGGGCGCAAATATTTTCGTTAACGCGCTGAGCGCTCTCGCTACCGGCCTGATGGTGCCAGCCCTGATCCTATCCCTGATCATTACGCCGATTGCCACCGAGCTACCGGAAAAATTCAATAGCATTATCTGGATTAAAAGCGGCAAAGACACCCTTGCTATGGGAAATATCACCGGCGCCATGGTTTTTCAGAGCACCATCATACCGTCCATAGGCATTGCGCTGACGCCGTGGGCGCTGTCCCCCCTGGCCGCTTTAAGCGCCGGGCTGGCGCTCCTGTCAAGCCTTACCGTTTACCTGCTTGCTGCCAAGAAAAAGGAACTGAAAGCCGGCTTTATGATGTATCCGGCGGCAATATACGGGATTTTTTTACTGCTGGTCATTGCTATGTTATAAAGAAATCGTTATTAAAAGAAACCACCCCTTCCATCTCACTGGCCGTGGGTTTTTAGGGGCTAAGGTCTATTATTAAACAGTTACCAACACACGTTGCCGGCAGCTCTATCATGGGCTACCGTGTTTTTTTTACGCAAACCAAACCGGCATGTCCCATCGCCCTCCGTTAAAAAGTTCACATCCGTTATTATGAAAGGTTTCTTAAAAAAATAATCTTTCACGGGTGACAGGCTGTTGACATTGCCCTGCCGTATAATCATGGCATATGTCATGGGCATTCCCGAAAAGACAGCGCTAAAAATGCTTAGATCTTGCAGGATTGCCGCTTTATTCAGCTAACATTAATATAGTAGTCACGGCGTCCATCTCACTGACGATCAGGCCTGCGTCCTGGACGATTTTGTCAGGCTGGCCGGTGAAGCCAAACCGGATGTCGTATTAATCGCAGGCGACATTTATGACCGGTCGATACCTCCGGCTGAGGCAGTAAAACTTTTAGACGAGATCCTTTCCCGTATTCTTCTCGATCACAAAGTACCGGTAATACTCATTGCCGGAAACCACGACAGCCCGGAGCGGCTGGGATTCGGCGCCAGCCTGCTGGCTCGCCAGGGACTACAGCTGGTTGGGCGGTTAACCGGCGATATGGCGCCGGTCGTTATTCGCGATCAGCACGGGCCGGTCTATTTTTGCCCGTTTCCATACGCCGAACCCTCTATCATAAAAGAAAG
>JALHFC010000168.1 GCA_022839445.1 Pelotomaculum sp. | reverse complement strand
CACAGGGGGACGGTTCTTTTGTGTCGTCTGTCGTCGTTGACGACACAAAAGAACCGTCCCCCTGTGCCCTGCCCCCCCTGTGTCACCATCACCTTTTAGCGCCAAAACCTGGCGCTGAGGACGACCAGGACGGTGTAAATTTCCAGCCTGCCTAGAAGCATGCAAAATGAAAGCACTACCTTGCCCGAGCCCGGCAGGACGGCGTAATTGGACATTGGACCTACCAGGCCCAAGCCGGGTCCGATGTTGCCTAGGGTGGCGGCTGCCGCGGTGAAAGCGCTGATTAGGTCAATGCCTAGAAAGGATATGTAGGCAGTTGCTACCATTAAAATAAACATGTAGATAAAAAAGAACGTCTGTACGCTGGTCACTACTTCCTCCGAAACTACCTCCCGGCCCAGCCGCACCGGGACTACCGCCTGGGGGTGGATTAGCCGGACTATTTGCCGGAAGACGCTTTTAAAAAGGATCAGCATCCGCACGTTCTTAATCGCGCCGCTGGTAGAACCCGCGCATCCCCCGAAAAACATCAGGATAACGATAATCAGCCTGCTAAAATCCGGCCAGCGGTCGTAATCTACAATGGCAAAGCCGGTCGTAGTAATAACGGAAGGAACGGTAAAAAGGGAAGCCCGGAGTGCTTCCCCCGGCGAATAGCCCATAGACTGGACCAGGTTTATGGTGATCAGCAACACGCTGACGGTTATTACACCAAGGTAGAGCCTGGCTTCCGGGTCCCGCAGGTAGCTCTTTAAATCACCCCGCAAGGCCCGGTAATGGAGGGCAAAGTTCATCCCACAGATAATAATAAAGAACACAATAATGAGCTCTATCACCAGGCTGTCATAAGCCCCTATGCTGATGTTCTTGCTGGAAAAACCTGCTGTCGCCACTGAGCCGAAAGAGTGGATGAAAGAATCAAACAAGGGCATCCCGGCCAGCAACAGCAGGGAAACCTCAACCCCGGTGATAATCAAGTATATTTTATAAAGCTCCCGGGCGGTCTGGGCAATCCTGGGCAACACCCTGCTTTTGGTAGGACCGGGGACTTCCGCCTTGTAAAGCTGCATGCCGGCAATTTTCAAAGACGGGATCAAGGCCAAAATCAATACGATGGTACCCATGCCGCCCAACCAGTGGGTCAGGCTACGCCAGAACAGGATACCGTGAGTCTGCGCTTCGATGTTGGCAAAAACCGTTGCCCCGGTAGTTGTAAACCCGGACATAGTCTCAAAGAAGGCATCTGCAAAGCTGCACAAGGCGCCGGAAAACATATAAGGCAAACAGCCAAAGCCGGCCGTTAACAACCAGCTCAGTGTGGCTATGGTAAAACCTTCCCTGTGGCCTACCGTCTTGGAGCGAACAGGAACCAAAGAAAGGGCCAACCCCACCAAACCGGTAATGATAATGCTGTGCGCGAAAGCCCTGGTGTCACCTTCATTATAATAAAAGGATACTAAAAGAGAAAGGACCATTGCGGCCGCTTCACATGACAGCACCAGCCCTAAGGATCTCAAGACAAGGTTTCTGTTCAAAACAAAATCCCCCTAGTTTTTAAACAGGGACTCAACCGTGTTAATGTTATATCCGAGGGAGAACACCACCATCCGGTCTCCTTCCATAATGACATCATTACCCCCGGGGATAATGGTCTTGTCCTCACGCATGATAGCGCCGATAATCACGCCCTTGGGCAAACCGGCAACGCGGAGCGGCTTCCCGATAACCCTGGCGCCCGGCAGGACAATCATCTCGAACACCTCTGCCTGGCCATCGAGCAACAGGCACAGGGACAACAGGCGGCCCCCCCGGATAAACCGGAGGATCTCGCTAACAATAATCAAACGGGGGCTAATGGCCGCGTCCACGCCCAACTGCTCCACTAGGGGAGCGTAACCGGGACGGCTGACCTTGGCTACCACCCTTTTGGCGCCGATCTGCTTGGCCAGCAGGGATAATAGCAGGTTTTCCTCGTCTATACCGGTAACCGCCACAAAACCGTCGGTTTCCCCGATCCCCTCCCGCCTTAACATATCCACTTCAGAACCGTCTCCATACAGAACCAGGGCTTCCGGCAGGCGCTCGGCTAGCTCCAGGCAGCGCTGCTTATCCCGCTCGATAATCTTTACCCTTATCCCTGTCTGGCAAAGCCTGTCTGCCAGGTAATAACCGATCCTCCCCCCGCCCAGGATCAGCACGGAGTGCACCTTTCGCTTTTTCATTTTAATTTTCGAGCAAATCTTGCTGATGCCGGTAGAGTGACTCAAAATATATATCGTATCGCCGGGCAGGACGGTATCCTCACCGCCGGGGATGACCATTTCCCCCCGGCGTGAAATGGCTACCACCAGCGAGGACGCAGGCAGGTTTATGTTTTTAATCTTTTTGTTGCTAAAATTTTTCATGTTTTCATCGACAATGATATCGGCTAGCTGGATTTTGCCGTTAGCAAAGGGTTCGGTATG
>JALHFC010000167.1 GCA_022839445.1 Pelotomaculum sp. | reverse complement strand
GACAATTATGCTAAAGAGGAGTAAATAATATGGTTCGCTTTTTGCGTGAAAATCGTAGAAAATCGAAAAAAAAGAAAGGAGCGGATTCAGGACCCAAGCAAGTACCCCTGCCCTACGACTTTAAGGAAATCAGCAGCCTTCTTGAAGAAAACGAGGCATATTTGCGGCAGGAATTTTCCAACACAACCGATATTGTTTTCCGGGAATTCTTCGCCGGCAAAACCAGATGCCTGGCGGTTTGGGTTGACGGGCTGATCAACAACCGGGTGAGTCACGATATTTTTCACTCCCTGATGCTGGACGCGCCGCGGGAAGAAATTGATCGGGCGCCGGCCGGGGAACTAACGGACTACCTGAACAAACGTTTTCTTCCCTTCTACTCTACCGCCCGGGTTGTCGACCTGGTAGAACTAAAACGCTGGGTTTTAATGGCCAAGATGATCATGCTGGTGGACGGCTGCCCGGTGGGTCTGATGATAGACGCCGAAAACACACCCATGCGCAGCGTTGCCGAACCGGTGATTGAGTCTTCAGTCGCCGGCCCCCACGACAGTTTTGTGGAGTCCATCCGGATGAATACGGCGCTCATCCGCAGCAGGTTGGGAGACGGCGGGCTGAAGTCGGAAAACTTCATCCTCGGCCGCCGCACCAACACACTGGTCACATTGATGTACGTGGAAGACCTGGCTAATCCGAAAATAGTAGAGGAAGCCAGGAGGCGGGTTAGAAGGGTTGACCTGGACGGTATGCTCGACAGCTCCTACTTGAAAGAACAAATCCAGGACATGCCCTACACCCTTTTCCCACTGATCAAGAATACAGAAAGGCCCGACAAAGTGGTGGCGGATTTGCTGGAGGGAAGGTTCGCCCTGATCGTAGACGGAAGCCCCCAGGTCCTGACCGCGCCCAGCATTTTTATTGAATTCCTGCAAATAAGCGACGACTATTACCTGAACCCAATAGTGTTTTGGCTGGTCCGCCTGATGCGTTACACGGCTTTATTTATCGCTACCATGCTGCCGGCAATATATGTAGCCTTAACCACATTCCACCAGGAAATGCTACCGATACCGCTGGTTTTTTCCATCGCCGGGGCCAGAGAAACGGTCCCTTTCCCCGCTTATTTAGACGTCTTGTTGATGCTGGTCATATTTGAGCTTCTCTGGGAGTCCAGTATCAGGCTGCCCCGGGTAGTGGGAGCGGCAATCAACATAGTAGGCGCCTTAATTCTAGGGCAGGCGGCTGTGCAGGCCGGCTTCGTGTCGCCGGCCCTGGTCATCGTCGTCGCCGCTACCGCCATCTCCAACTTTGCCCTCGGGTCAAGCTACGACCTGGCGTCGGGGATCAGGTTAACCAGGCTGGCCTTTTTAACAGCTAGCGCGGTTATGGGTTTTTACGGCATCAGCATGACATTCCTGGCCTTCATGATCCACCTGGCGAGCCTGAGATCTTTCGGTGTGCCGTATATGGAACCCCTGGCGCCCCTGCGTTTTCAGGAGATGAAAGATCTGGTTTACCGCGCTCCCTGGTGGAACATGACCACACGGCCGGAGCTTATAGCCGGCACAGACGCGACCAGGAGCGACACCCCGCCGCCGTCTCCTCCTCCCGCCGGCAAGCGGACTAAATAATCCTTCGTTAAGGAGGGAAATTTTTGGAGCCCGGTAAGATATCCGAACGGCAACTGGCTTTTCTGATGACCACAGTCCTTTTGACAACAGTTATTTTTTTCATGCCCCAGCTTGGGGCGCACGCGGTAGAGCAGGACGCCTGGATTACCGCCCTGATTGCCACTGTTTGGGGAATATTTGCGGCGCTTTTGATCGTTGCCCTGGCTAGGCGATTCCCCGGTCTGACCATGATTGAGTATCTCCCTTTAATCCTCGGCAGACCTTTAGGAATCATTCTGGGCCTGCTTTACGCGTTTTGGTTCCTGTCAGTAGGCGCCTTTATCACGAGAGAATTCGGTATGTTCTTAAACATTACGATCATGAACAATACACCGGTTGCGGTTTTTATGTTCACTGCTTTGATTCTCGCGTTCTATGCCGTTCGCTCCGGCCTGGAAGTATGGGTCAGAGTCAATGAATTACTGCTCCCCTTGTTAATCTTGTCACTGATTGCGATCATTGTTTTACCGGTGACTTTTATGGACTTCCGCCGCCTGCTGCCGATAGGCGAGCATTCTATCGGCGCTCTGATTGCGACTTCTATTCCTTCGGCTTCCTGGCGGGGAGAGATAATCCTGGCCGGAATGTTTATCCCGGCCCTGACCGGCTTCCGTCACACCACCCGCAATATAAACATCCCGGTGATACTGACCGGCTTCGTTCTGGCCGCCGTTGAGGTGGCAACCGTAGCTGCTTTCGGCGGGATCAGCACCGGCCAGTTGGAGTTTCCCTTATTCAACCTGGCCAGGTTGATTAGCCTGGCCAAGATTTTCGACCGCCTGGAGGTCCTGATAGTCGGCGTCT
>JALHFC010000166.1:2541-2998 GCA_022839445.1 Pelotomaculum sp. | reverse complement strand
ACGGCTATAGCTTCTTTGTCCTTGTCTTCTATTTGCTCTACCGCTACTTCTACGCCCCGGACAAAGGAAGCGATCTGCTCCATGTAACTGTCAGCTAGGGCCTTGATAATGAGATCGTATTCGGCCAAAGGCATCACTCCTTGTAACTGCAATTATATCAAAAAATTAATTCTTATACCGCCCCTTTTTCTATTTTTTCCACCGTCGCTTTGTTCGCCATGTATGCCCGGCTCCAAATTTTCTTCAATAATTATCGGAGATTTGCGAATTGCATAAATTCTTACTGTGTGATAAACTGTTTTTTGAGGTGGAAAAAGCCGTATGCGCTAAGGAACAAAAGAATGGTTAAAACAAGCGCAAGAAAAACCCGTTGTTGAGAGAATAGTCCATGACTTTCTTAAAGCCATAGAATCACAAGGCATTATCGTAGACCGGGCATTTCTTTTCGGGTCAAATG
>JALHFC010000166.1:0-2475 GCA_022839445.1 Pelotomaculum sp. | reverse complement strand
CTTATTGGCGTCGTTGGGAAATCTTAGGGAAGGCTGCCGCACGGCTCATGGAGCCTGTGGAAGCTTTAGCCTATGCTCCTGAAGAAATTGAAACCTATAACCAACAGGAAGGCAATTTTGTCCGTCATATCCTGTCGCAAACGGAAACAATTGAATATCAGCCATGATAATTGTGATTACCAAAGGAGAGCATGTACCATGTACTTTTTAACTCCTTCGGAAGAAAAGGCGCTGCATGAGTTTTCTTCAAAAATAAAAAACACCTTAAAAGAAAACCTTTTTGATTTAAAACTATTTGGCTCGAAATCGACGGGGAAATTCCACGACGAATCAGACATTGACATTCTAATTTTAGTAAATAAAAGAGATGAGCACACCCTGGATATAATAAGCGAAATCCTCTTGGACGTAGAGCTAAAATATGACTCGAGGCTTTCTCCAGTGGTATTAACTGTTTCAGAATTTATGCAAAACCAGAAACACCAGACACTATTCTACAACGAAGTGGCGCGAGACGGGGTGACTCTGTGACCCGGAGCATTCACGACCTGGCTTATTACCGTTTGCAAAAATCGCGTGAAAATCTAAAATCAGCAGATATACTTATTAAGGCCGGAATGTATGGTGATTCTCTCAGCCGCTCTTACTATGCGATTTTTACCGCAGCGAGGGCATTGCTGGCGTTAAAACAGTTAGACAGCAAAAAGCATAGCGGTGTCATTTCCCTTTTTAACCGGCACTATGTCAAAACAGGCATTGTTGACCGCACAATAGGCAAGGAATTAAACAAAGCCCGGCTAAGAAGGGAATCCTCCGACTATGCTGACTTTTACCTGGTTGATAAAAAAGAAGCAGTGAATCAGTTTGAAACCGCTAAAAGATTTATTGATGCAGTTGAGAATATACTTTCCGGGGAGCAATGACAAATAAATTAGGGACAACCCTTATACCAGTCTTTGAAATTGACATTGAAATATTGATGCATTTGCGCTTTATGAAAAAAGTTAGGGCAGAGGTCTCATTGTACGACCCGATCGGGGTTGATAAGGAAGGAAATGAAATAACTCTTATCGACATTTTAGGCACCCACCCCGAAGTGGTAGCGGAAACGGTTGAGACCAGATTCGAAAAAAAACGTCTCATGGATAAAGTGCGCCACCTGACACGCCGCGAAAAAAAGGTGCTGGAGCTAAGGTTCGGCCTAAATAACGGAGACCGGAAAACTCAGCGTGAAATAGCTAAAAGCCTCGGTATATCCCGCTCCTACGTTTCACGCATAGAAAAAAGAGCTATCAGTAAACTGGCCCGGGAGTTTACCATGGAAGGCTGCCAGTAAATGAAACTCGTGGGTAAGTATTCAGTAAACCCGTTCGATGCTTCCCTATGGCAATAAATCGAGAGCGGAGAAAAAAATATATTTTCTAAAAAAAGCTAAACACGTTTCACTTTCTGTTGCATAATTAGACTATGAACACTTTATCAGCAACCAACCCTCAAGAAAATGCAGTCCAGCTTGTCCCCGCAACTTTTTGCACCTTTTCTGGTTGCCTGGTTGTCAAGCAAAAAGATACCGTGATAGCAAAACTCACCGCTGGAATAGAGCAACTCCAGAAAGAGAAGCAACAGTTGCAGGAGGATAATGAGCGCCTAAAGGCCTTGCTCAACAAGCGTAATCATACCATTTTTAGCCGTTCCTCCGAAAAGCAGCCGGAAACTGATGACCAAACTCCTGTTCAGGATATCGCCGCAAATAACAAGAAGCGAGGCGCCAGATTCGGCCATAAGGGACACGGACGCAAGATTCCCGATCTTCCCGAGGTAGAAGTAATCCATGAGATCCCGGATGATCAGATGTATTGCCCTATCTGCAAGAAACCCCGGAAGCTCACCAACCTTGGGGAAGTCTCTTACGAGATCGACTATGAAATAAGGTTCGTACGCAAGAAGTATGTACGCAAGAAGGCCTTTTGCACCTGCAACTGCCTCGGCTGCAGATCTGTCACCGCTGATAAGCCACCCAGGTCATACCCAAGGGGAAATTCTCCAACGCTTTTCTGGCCCATATCCTGGTCATGAAATTCTTTTTCCAGATCCCTTTGCACCGGATGGCTATGATCATGCGAATGAAGGGACTGGCAATCAGTGAGGGTACCTTGACAGGTATGTTCCGGAAACTGACGCCGCTTTTAGAGCCCCTCTATCTCTTGCTGGCGGAAGTCAATCGCAGCGAAGACCACTGGCATGTCGATGAGACCGTCTGGATGCACTTTGTCCAGGCGCCTGACAAGCAAGGCCGGCAAGGCGCTTTCCAGTTTCAATTGAGCAGCGGCAAATGACGCCGGTTCATTCATGACAGCTAACCGCTCATAGTCAAGGCGGTAGATCTCAGCGATCCTGGCTACCAAAAGATCCGCCCAGACCTTGAGAGCATTAAGAGATTTACCGGCATCGACGAAATCCCGGCGGGAATGGGCC
>JALHFC010000165.1 GCA_022839445.1 Pelotomaculum sp. | reverse complement strand
CCGGGCTGCAGGATGGGGTCGCCTTTTTTGGCCTTAACTTCCTGGTAGCTGGAACCGTTGGCCAAGACATGGTTGTTGGAGAGGACCATCAATTCCCCTGTTGCCTTGTCTTTAACAATAGCCCCCAAAGTGCCCGCCGTGGACTGGTAATGGCCGATACTCACCCCCGGTTGACAAGGTCTTCCCCGTCCAGTGCGCACACCGAGCATCTTAACCGTACCGATTTCCACGATGTCGGTCTGTAAATCGTTGATATTTTTCGGTACGATATGGGCCCTGCTTAAGTCGGCAGGTGGTATTTTCTTTTCAACATAAACTATTATGGCCGGCTCTTTAGCGTTTTCCCCTCCCACATGCTTGTAACCTACCCCGACTCCGACTACATTTTGAATGCCGAGTAATTTTCCCCGGACTTTTTTTAATGTCCTTAAATGCCGTTCCACAATCAAAACCCTCCTTTTTATTAATTCCTAACCCCTTCGTTAGTTGAGCAATTACACTTTACTAAAAAGGAAAATAAGGGACCCTAATATGGCGACTTCGGCACTCCCATCCGGTATTTCCCTCTTGTTTCCATTCCGCCGATGCCGTCAAAACCTGTTATTGTCCCATCTATGATATCCTTAATAGATATCGGGTCGTATATGGACGTGTAGGAGATCTTTTCCACCACAAAAACCGGATCAAAAGCATGGATCATAACCCGCTGCGGTGAACTGGCAAAGTTGGCGCCGGCGGCCAGGAGCGCCTCGTAATGCGACTGGCAGGCCCCGGCAAATACAACCAGGTCATCCCTGCTTTTTTCATATTGGCGGGCTGCTTTTACAGTTTCAACGAAGTAAGTAGATGAGTGATAGTTTCTAATGTCCGCAAAGTCTGTTTTCCCTTTGATAAAGCCATCGTGACCGGTAAGCACCAGTATATCCGGTGCGTGTTTCTTGAGCAGGTCCATTACCATTTCGGGCTGTTCCTTTTCCTCAATACTGTAGCCGGATGCAGGAATATTCAGCTGCTTGTAGGTAGTCAGGCACAGGTCCAGGTAATCGCTGTCACCATCGATATGCAAGACAGTTCCCGGTACATCAAACCCGTTCACCCGGCAGCAGGCCTTTTTACCTTTCTTTTCTTGCCGTGCCGCCCTGTATAATACAAACTCCCGCTCTTTCTCGCGCCTGGCAAAAATACGGTTCATATGCTCGCTACTTTTAATCGTGTGTTCCCTGAGGTAAGCGGCAAAGTCCCTGGGGCTAATTTTAACCAGGTCATCCAGCGGGGCGTTAGCGCAAAGCCTCGTATGAATGCCCTTTAGGTGGGCATAGTCCTTTCCTTGTTCATCACTAAAAAACCCTATTACTTTGAAAAAAATGTCTGAATTGTAGGACTCCCTGCCGACTATATCGCCTGCTTTTATCTTTTTCATGTTAGAGACCCCTTTTATTTTTTCTATATCATATGTAAGAAGCGTAGCCTGGTGTGTATGGACCTGGAAACTTTGTTGCCCAGGTTCCATATATTAGTTATTAGACTATAAGATGACAGGATGGCGATGATATGCTTGCCACCGTAGTGCCGGTAAAAAATGAGGAAAAACGTTTGAAAAAAACGATTGAAACACTCCTGGCCATCCCTTCCAACCTAATAATCCCCGTGATCAACGGAAGCAGCGACAATTCTTTCAACATTGTGCAGCAAATCCGCTCAAAGCAGGTTTCACCCGTTCACTTTATAGAGACTTTGGGAATCGACATCCCCAGGGCGGTGGGCGCTAAGGTTGCAATTAACAAAGGCGCGGCAGCGGTCCTTTTTTTAGACGGTGACATGGACGGGGATATTGTAGAGAGCTTAAGAGAATTATTCTTAGCAGTGGAGAGGGGCCTTGCCGACATGGCCCTGACCGACTGCTATCCCGGCCAATACCTGCCGGGTCTATCCAGTCTTGCCAATGAGGTTTTGGTGGTACGCCGCAAGTTAAACCGGGAAATGGGTCTTGAAAAAATCATCGGCGCCGCTTCGCCCAGCCATGGGCCACATGTGGTATCCCGCCGCTTTCTCCTAAACATTCCCTTGCGCGATCTCGCCGTACCCCCGGTATCCCTGGCCCGGGCTGTAAAAAAAGGCCTCACAATCCAGGTGGGCGCCTCCATACCCCACAAGCTCCTTGGCTCGCCGGAAAAAAATTTTATCCACTCGGAATTGATCGCGGAAACCATCATTGGGGACTGCCTGGAAGCCCTGTGCGCATACCGGGATAAAAAGCGCAGCCGCCGGTCCGGCCTAATAAATTATGACGGTTACAACCCCCAAAGGCGCTGGGACCTGCTGGATAAATTCGTTAAACAGCATACGAAAAACAACATCCCGCTTTGAAAAAAGCGGGATGTTGTTTTTCGCTTGGTGTTGATTCCAGCTTAATCTGTCGTCAGTAAAGAGCAAGATTCCAGGTATACATGTCGGTAATAGAGAAGCAGGGTAGCCCGAAAAATACGAAAAAAA
>JALHFC010000164.1:1171-3687 GCA_022839445.1 Pelotomaculum sp. | reverse complement strand
GACGATTTTATTAAGGTTGTTTTGAAAAGGTCACTTGGTTTGCGGGCGCGGGAAAAGCTACTCGGTCAAATTTTACTGGCGGGGGGACTGGCCTTTTGGGTGGTCCATGGCTTAGACCGGGGCACAAGCCTGGTTATACCGTTTTCGGGTTTTTTTACCCCCGGGGGGGCCCAAATAGAATTGGGCTGGTGGCCCTTTCTTGTATTTACCATCCTGGTAGTCGTCAGCGCGGCCAACGCCGTCAATCTCACTGACGGTCTGGATGGCTTGGCAGCCGGAGTCAGCCTGCTGGTAGCCCTGGCGTTAATGTTGATTGCCTTATATGTATTTAAAGACGGGGTTGCTGTGATCATGGCCTCACTTGCCGGTGGCTGCCTGGGATTTTTGTTTTACAACCGCCACCCGGCCAGGGTATTTATGGGGGACACCGGTTCCCTAGCCTTAGGGGGAGGGCTTGGCGCCGCCGCGGTGGTCACCGGAAGCGAGCTGTTCTTACTAATAATCGGCGGCATTTTTGTACTTGAGACGCTTTCCGTCATTATCCAGGTTATTTCTTTTCAGACAACGGGACGCAGGCTATTTAGGATGAGCCCGCTGCACCACCATTTTGAGTTAGGCGGCTGGAGTGAAAACCGGGTAGTGCTGACCTTCTGGGCAGTAACGCTGGTGATGGTTATAGTCGGCCTGACCGGTTTTTACGGACTTTAAAGTATAGTATTGTTACATAATAATTCGATGCGTTTTGAAAGGCAGATGTTGATGGACGTCAAAGGAAAAAAGGTTTTGGTAGTTGGCGCCGGCAAAAGCGGTCTTGCCGTTTCCCGTTTCTTGTCGGGCCGGGGGGCCACTGTTATTTTAGCGGACGCTGGAAGACCGGTATATCCGGGGGGTGAACTGGAACAAATTCAAGCTACGGGTGTTGTCCTTAATTTTGGCGGTTACCCTGAGGTAAAGCAGGGTAGTTTCGACCTGGTGGTAATGAGCCCCGGCGTTCCCCTCACGGTAGAACCAGCCGTGGCGGCTATTGCAAGCGGTGTTGCGCTTACCGGGGAACTGGAGTTGGCTTATCATTTTGCACGGGCGCCGGTGGTAGCTATTACCGGGACGAACGGCAAGACCACAACAACTACCCTAGTTGGCGAAATATTTAAAAATTACGGCAGGGATACGCTGGTTGGAGGAAATATCGGGCTGCCACTCGTGACGGAAGTAGGGCGCTATGCCCCCGGCGACTTGATTGTGGCCGAGGTTTCCAGTTTCCAGCTGGAAACAGTCTCTACTTTTAAGCCAAAAGTTGCAGTGATCTTAAACATTACCCCCGATCATCTCGACCGCCACGTTACAATGGACAGTTATATTGCCGCCAAGGCCAGAATATTTTCCAACCAGGGGCCGGGCGACTACACGGTGTTAAACTATGACGATCCCCTAACCAAATCCCTTGGAAAAGGATCCCGCGGCCGGGTAATTTATTTTAGCCGCCGGCGGGAGATGCAGTCCGGCGTGTTTGTCCGGGAAGGGAAGATAATGGCGAGCCTGAATGGAATTCCGGAAACAGTTTGTGAAGCGGCTGAGATTGGTATTCCCGGTGCCCATAACCTGGAAAACGCCCTGGCGGCGGTGGCGGTTGCCAAAGTAATGGGTGTGGAGACGGCTTGCCTTGCGCATACTCTAAAATCATTCCGGGGGGTTCCCCACCGGTTGGAGTATGTGGCGGAAATCAATGGGATCCGGTACATAAATGACTCAAAAGGGACCAACCCCGATGCCGCAATAAAAGCAATAGAGGCGTATACCGGGCCGGTAGCGCTGATTGCCGGTGGCAAAAACAAAGGCAGCGATTTTAGCGCTTTTGCCGCAAAGGTAAAAGAAAGGGCAAAAGTCCTGATTCTTTTCGGGCAGTGCGCCGACCTGATTGCCAAGGCAGCAAATGATGCGGGGTTTAGGAATATCCTGCGTGTCGACAACTTGGGGGAAGCCGTATTAACGGCCCACCGGGTTGCCCGCCCCGGCGACACGGTGCTCCTGTCACCGGCTTGCGCGAGTTGGGATATGTTTAATAACTTTGAGGAGCGCGGCGATTTATTTAAAGAAATAGTAATGAGTTTAAAAACGTAACGGCGCGTACCTCAACAACATTCGATCATAGCTATTGATTACCATGACCGGAGGTATTAAACCATGCGCACGAAAAGAAAATCACCTGACTTCGTCCTTTTTATAACGGCGATAAGCCTGTTAGGTCTCGGCCTGATTATGATTTTAAGTGCTAGCGAATACAATACCCTGGTTAACTTTAACGATACCTTTTATTTTTTTAAGAAACAGTTGAAGTGGGCAATGCTTAGTCTTTTGGCCATGTATTTAATGGTTAATTATGATTACCGGCAGCTTAAGCGCCATGTCGGGCCCCTTTTGTTGATTGCTTTCGTAGCCCTAGCGCTGGTTTTAATTCCGGGCGTCGGCAAGGAAGTCAACGAGGCCAGGCGCTGGATCGTTATTGGCTCGGCGCAGTT
>JALHFC010000164.1:0-1136 GCA_022839445.1 Pelotomaculum sp. | reverse complement strand
TGCCTTACCTTATTGTAATGGCCATGGCTGCGGGGCTAATCCTTTTGCAGCCAGACCTCGGCACGGCGCTGTCCCTGTCGGCTATTGTTTTAATAATGATCTTTGCTGCGGGCGCCAGGTGGGCTCACCTCGGTAGCATTGCCGCCGCCGGGCTGGCGGCGGTAGGGTTTGCCATTGTCCTTAAGCCATACCGGATGCAGCGCTTTTTGGCTTTTCTCGACCCCTGGGCCGACTCGCAGGGTGATGGTTACCATATTATCCAAAGCCTATACGCCGTCGGTTCCGGTGGCCTATTTGGGTTGGGTTTGGGACAGAGCAAGCAAAAATTTCTATATCTCCCCGAAAACCACACCGATTTTATTTTTGCCATTATCGGGGAGGAGCTTGGTTTTATCGGGGCGTCTTTAGTGGTTATGCTCTTTATCCTCTTTATTTGGAGGGGTCTAAAAATAGCGGTGGCCTCCCCGGATCCATTTGCTTGTTTGCTGGCGACCGGGATTACCGCTTGGGTAGGTGTGCAGGCCATTATAAACATTGGTGTAGTGACGGGGACCCTGCCGGTAACCGGTATTCCCCTACCGTTTATTAGTTTCGGCGGGACTTCCCTGCTTTTTACCATGACTGCCGTGGGGATACTGTTAAACATTTCCCGGCATACCACCATCCGCTGAAAGTGAGGTGGATACTTTGCGTTTTGTAGTTGCAGGCGGCGGGACAGGGGGACACATTTATCCCGCCCTGGCTATAGCCAAAGGGATTGAAGACCGCTTTCCAGGGGCTGCAATCCTTTATGTCGGGACCAAGCATGGCATGGAAGCGGATATAGTTCCTAAACAGGGCTACGCTTTTAAGGGTATTTCAGCTGCCGGTTTGGAGCGGAAGGTCTCGCTGCGCAATTTGCCGGTGTTATGGAAAAGCGGGCGGGGTTTCTACCAGGCTTACAAGATCATTCGTTCCTGGCGTCCCGATCTGGTTGTCGGGACCGGCGGTTATGTTTGTGGGCCGGTAGTAATGGCGGCGGCTCTGAGAAGGATCCCGACCCTGATTCACGAACAAAACGCTTTTCCCGGCCTTACCAACCGCATCCTGGCGAGGTTTGCCGGTGTAGTTGCGGTCACTTTCGCTGATTCGGAGAA
>JALHFC010000019.1 GCA_022839445.1 Pelotomaculum sp. | reverse complement strand
ACCCCACTCGTTGTCATACCAAAGCACGACCTTCGCCATGTTGCCTTCAATAACCATAGTAGAAAGGGCATCCACTATGGCCGAGTAATTGCTCCCCTTAAAGTCAATAGAAACAAGTGGCAGCTCGCAGTAGTCAATAATACCCTTTAAATCTCCCTGTGCAGCTTCTTTAAAGGCTTCGTTTATTTCGTCCCGGGTAACATTTTTCGCCAGTTCCACCACCAGGTCTACGACGGAAACCGTTGGGATCGGCACCCGCATTGAGAAACCGTTGATTTTGCCCTTCAGTTCCGGCAATACCAGCGCAACAGCCTTGGCCGCCCCGGTAGTGGTAGGAATGATGGACAGGTTGGCGGCTCTGGCCCGCCTCATATCACGGTGGGGCATATCCAGGAGTTGCTGGTCGTTCGTGTAGGCGTGGACCGTCGTCATCAACCCTTTAACAATACCAAACTTCTCGTGCATGACCTTGGCCACCGGCGCCAGGCAGTTAGTGGTGCAGGAAGCATTTGAAACAACATGGTGCACGGCCGGGTCATACCAGTCCTCGTTGACCCCCATAACCACGGTAAGGCATTCGCTGCCTTTGGCCGGACCGCTTAAAACCACCTTTTTAGCGCCTGCCTGAATGTGCTTTGCAGCTTCTTCAGGGTTATTGATCCTTCCGGTGGATTCCACCACAATATCCACACCGAGTTCTTTCCATGGTAGAAGAGCAGGGTCTCCCTCAGCAAAGATTTTTACCTCGCGCCCGTCAACCAGTAGAGCATCCTTTTTGGACTGCACATCAGCGTCAAAAATGTCATAGAGAGAGTCATATTTCAGCATATGCGCAATAGACTGAGCGTACGTATCGGTTACCTGGATTCTTCTGGACTTGTGATTAACCGCAACCACTTCAATACCCGGCCTTTTCAGGGCACCTCTCAAAATATCACGGCCAATTCTCCCCAGACCATTAATACCTATTCTCAACGTCATAATTCTGCTCTCTCCTTTCATTAGTATATCTTATTAACTACATTTTATAAGATTCGGTATACAGTATATTCGCCATTAGCTGATTAAGTCCTTCCAATATAAAGTAAGTTTGACAAAGAAAAATCCGAGGCACCAGTTAAAGTATGCGCCCCGGAAAGCCTGGAATTACAGGCTTCTTATAAAACTACCCCATAAACAACTCACCTTTTGGCTAAATAATTTCAACAAATTATTTCGGGACAGGGGGGCAGGTACGACAGGTACCTGCCCCCCTGTCCCGCTTGACTAATACCTTTTTCTTTTTCCGGCGGCGGGTATGCCAAGTTCGCTGCGGTACTTGGCCACGGTGCGCCTGGAGATGGTAATCCCTTTTCGCTTGAACATATCCGTGATTGACTGGTCACTAAAAGGGGCCGTGCTCTCCTCCCCGGCGACAATTTCCCGGAGCATTATCTTTATGTACTCGGTGGAAGTTGTATTCCCGGTGACGTTGCTGAGCCCGGTGGGAAAGAAAAATTTCATTTCCAGCACGCCCTGCGGGGTCTGGATGTATTTATTGGATGTGGCCCTGCTCACCGTTGATTCGTGCAGGTCGACCTTTTCAGCGACAACTCTTAAGTTGAGCGGCCTTAAATATTTGATGCCGTGGTCTAAAAAATCCCTCTGCAACTCGACCAGGCACTTTGCCACCTTGTACAATGTCAGCCGCCGCTGCTCAATACTCCGGAGCAACCAGGCCGCGGCGTTCAACTTGCTTTCTACAAAGCGGCGGGTTTTTAAATCACAATATTTATCTTTGGCCAGCGCCGACCGGTAAGCGGCATTGATCGCAATCCGGGGTATGGCCACGTCGTTTACCAGTACGACATACTCTCCCTCTACCTTTTCCAAAACAACATCGGGGATGATATAGCGGGTGTCATTTGGGCCGGAAAAGTTGCGTCCCGGCTTGGGGTCAAGCGTCCTTAAAATATCAGCTGCTTCTTGGACATCCTGGACCGCCACACCGATGTCCTGGGCAATCCGCCCGATTTTTCCTTTAGCGAGATCCTCAAGGTAATGCTCTACCAGCTTTTTTGTAATTCCGTTCCTGATCCCCAGCTGTTGGATTTGGATTAATAGGCACTCCTCCAGATTCCTGGCGCCTACCCCGGGCGGGTCAAAACTATGAATCATATTTAGGGCCCTGGCGGCTTCGCATAGGTTTAATTTCATCCGAGACGCCGCTTCAGGCAAAGAAACCTGCAGGTAACCGTTTTCGTCTATATTTCCGATCAAGTATTCGCCGATTAGCCTATCCTGCAAGCAACATTGGCTTAAATAAAGCTGGGACATAAGGTGCTCGGTGAGTGTGGGCGCTTGTGACAGGAAATTTTCATAGGTAAAATCCGGCCGCTCCGCCCGCTGCTCCCGGTAGACTACCCCTAAATCGCTGCTGTCCTGGAAATATTCTTCCCAGTCCAAGTCGTATTCCTTTTTTTCTTCACCTGATTTGTCAAATTCCTCTTTTTCCGCCGGTTCCGATCCTCTTTCGGTTTCATCTTCATGCAATTCCAACATAGGGTTTTCCTGCAATTGATGCTCAATGTACGCTGTAAGTTCCAGGGAAGACAACTGCAACACAGTAATGGCTTGCCTTAGCTCGGGAGTCATGATTAACTTTTGCGACTGCTCCAAATGCAGGCCGTAACCCGTTTGCATTGCGTACACCTCTCTTTAGAGAAAACATAGTTCTTTCTACTTATTCTCCAAAAAACAGTGTTTTCCTGCATGAGTAGCAATTCAACATATCCCGTCACAATTTTCCGTTCCGTATCTTTTCCGCTAACTCTTCAATTTTCCGCAGGCGGTGGTTGACACCGGACTTACTGAGCCGCTGCTGCATCATGGCGCCGAGTTCTTTTAAGCATGCCCCCGGGTACTTGATCCGGAGTTCCGCAACTTCCCTCAATAAATCCGGCAATTGCCCCAGTCCTACGCTATTTTTAATTAGTTCAATATTTTCCATTTGACGCACGGAAGCGTTAACAGTTTTGTTCAGGTTTGCCGTGTCGCAGTTGACCAGGCGGTTGACCTGGTTGCGCATGTCTTTATAAATCCTGGCGTTTTCGAAGTTTAGAAGCGCTGAGTGGGCCCCGATAATGTTTAAAAACCCGGCTATTTGCTCGCTTTCTTTAAGGTACACCACATACCTGTTTTTTCGCCTGTTCACTTTAGCGTCAAGATGGAGCTTTCCCATGAGTTCGCTGATTGCGTGGGCAAATGTTTCATTTTCCGTAATAACCTCAAGGTGGTAGGTCCCCTCAGGATTGTTAACCGAACCACCCCCCAGGAACACCCCCCTTAGATAAGCGCGCCGGCAGCATTCCCGGCGCACCATACTGTCGGGCGCCGCGTCCTTTAGCCGGCCCATATCGTCCATCATTCCCAGTCTTTTCAGGATCTCGCCCATACCCGGCTGGGAAGCGATGCGAATTAGATATACATTATTTTTTCTAAGGCGGGTTTTGCGCTGCGCCAGGACCTCTGTTTGAAGACCAAAAAGCTCTTTGATCAGGGAAAATATTTTTCTGGCCACAGCGGCGTTTCCGGTTGCAATATTCAACGCCACCTGCCGCCCGGCGCTAATCTGGATACTGCCGTCCATCTTGACGAGGGCGGCCAGCTCGGCCAGACGGCAGCATAACCGCTTGTCCGTCACCCGCGCCAGTTCATTTTTAGTTACCGTGGAAAAGGACAAACCGTTCCCCTCTTTTTTAAAACTATTATACCACAAAAAACGCTGCTCCTTTCCCGGGGCAAGTTCTATATATTGACCGGTGACATGAAGGATAGTATAATATCCTAAATTAAATAGAAATGATTTCCGAGTTTGCTGGCCTTTGGATTTGCTGTGGCAGCAAACCGATAGGGTACAAGCGGAAACGTTTTTACCTCCCTTTATCTGGAAAGGAAATCGAGCCGAGTGTGAAGTTTCAAATTCCTAGTCTTTGCTTGATATGAAAGCAGCTTTCCTGGTGGGAAGCTGCTTTTTATTTTTTATTACAAAGTTCTGGGGATGGGCGTTTATTTTAAATATGCGTCAAATTAATTAACGTATTAATAAATTAACAAGTCAGGGAGTGTGTTATAGGACATGTCGGTCAAAAAAATGGGCTGCAGGTATAGGTTTTTTCTACCGGTTTTACTGGCTATGCTTATGTTTATAGGTATATCCGGCATGATTATGCTTCCGGCTGCTTTTGCAGCGGGGGGCGATATAAAAATAACAGGGCCCGGCTTAAATAGTGATGGGATTACCATCACCCAGGACCAGCTCCAAGGTAAAGAAAAACTAGCGGACGGGACAATTTTAACCCAATATGATGAGTGGTACAGCACCATTAATACCTGGCCCACCAAAAGCTGGTACCGGGGACAAGGCGCAAAGCTGACCGACCTGCTTGATGCGGCCGGCGGCCTCAAACCGGAGGCCACCATGATTAAATTCACCTCCTCCGACGGCTATTCAACAGCTTTTGAGCTGCAAGAGTTCATCTATAAACCTCATTATCGTTTCCCCAACTTCATGGCCGGAGGCCTTCAAGGCCATCTCCCCGGCGACCGGGCAGACGCTGTATTGGTAGAACCAATGCTTGCTCATAGAAGTTTTTCCACCCATGATATCGAAGATGTTGGGGGGGGGAATACCGGGGGCAATTTTAGCAGCGGGGACGCCAACCTCCTCATATACGGACAGCGGGCGGTAACCCAGCAAACCAACTCCAGGTTTGCTAAAAATGTAGTACAAATCGAGATACTTACCTCCCCTGTACCCAAATGGGATCGTCCAGTAGCTGTACCGGAACCTGGTGAGGTTCAGGTGGGGACCATGATCAGGCTAAATAGTCTTTATAACGACGAGGACAAGGTCCACTACACCACAGACGGCAGCGATCCAACCATCCTTAGCCCCATGTATAACTGGATTGCCAGCCGCTGGTGGTCCACACGGGGGGATGTGCTGGATGAAATTAACCGCCCGGTTGAAATTACTGGGAACACCGTCATCAAAGCCTTAGTCACCGGGCCCGGGCGCCTGGACAGCGACATTGCTACCTTTTGGTACCGGATTCCGTTATCTATTAAAAGTGATAACCCGGCCCGGGCAGTTAAGGACCGGGCTTATGCCGGTCACACCTTTCCGGTGGCAGGCGGGACTCCTCCCTACAACTTCGCTGTCACTGAGGGGGCCCTGCCGGCAGGTATGGTCCTAGACGGCGAAGCGCTAGTGGGAATCCCAACTGAAAGCGGCGCATTTGTTTTTACAGTAACTGTTACCGATAGCGCGGTCCCGGCCAAGACCGTCAAGCGCGATTTTACCCTGGTGGTGGGGGAAGAGGCCGCTGCCCCTCCGGCCCTAACTGCCGATACCACCGGCAACACCATGGGAAAAGTGATAGAGATAACTTTCACCGATGATCCGGATTGGCGCCTGGCCATCACCGGTATAAAAGTTAACGGCGCCTCCGTTAACGGCAAATATAACATTGCGGCAGGGGTAATCACCATTGACGCCGGCGTGTTTGACAGCGCCGGCGACTATGAGATAACTGTCCTAGCCGATGGATATCTAGACGCCACAGTGATTCAAAAGGTTACTGCGGACGGCGGGCAGGTTCCGGAAGGTGACGTTGTGTTGGAAATCACCGGCGACGGGGTAACTACCGCCAAAAAGTATACCCGGGCGCAACTGGAAGAAATGGTTCAATGCCAAAATGTGTACAGCAGCATTAACACCTGGCCTTCCAAAAGGTGGTGTGTGGGAAAAGGCGTCAGTTTGTGGGATCTGCTTGAAGCGGCAGGGATGAATGGAAGCGCCCGGCAAGTGAGGCTATTTTCCAGCGACGGCTATTATTTAACGCTCACGGTCCAGGAGTTATTAAGGGACACCCGTTACTTTTTCCCACATTTTATGACCGGCGGTATTGAAGGGCATATCCCCGGCGACGCGTCAGGCGCGGTTGAGGTGGAAGCCATTTTGGCCTTAAAGAGCGCCGACGGCACTGACAATCCTTCCTATATGAATGATTCAAACGGCCTGATGTTGATGCTGGGTCAAAGGGCAGTTACCGAGCAGACCGGTCCTCTGTTCGTAAAATATGTGAATAAGGTAGAAGTCAGTTCCTCCACACCGGGGAAATGGGACAAACCACAGGCTGATCCCGGCGGCGGCGCCGTACCTGCCGGTACCCTGGTAAGCCTCACTAATAGCAATATGGACCTGGATAAAATTTATTACACCACCGATGGAAGCGCCCCAACCCTGAACAGCCCGATGTATAACTGGATTGCCAAACGGTGGTGGCCGGCGCGGGGTGGGGAAACTGTATCTGAAATCAACCATCCAATAGAGCTGACCAAAGACACCACCATTAGGGCCGTCACTATCGGTCCTGGTAAATCGAACAGTAATATTGCTGAGTTTGTCTACAAAGTAACGGAAACTACAGTCAGCGCCGGAGATCAGGTTGCGCCCGATCAAGGTGGCACGATAAGCCTCGGGGATGAGGTCGTGCTGGAGATACCGGCCGGCGCGTTGACCGGGACTGTTCCGGTTAGTGTTTTGATAGAGCATGTGACCACCCCGCCCGCTACGCCTGCCGGGCGCAAGATTATCAGCGGCGTGTACGGGTGCAATGTGGACGGCAAGACCAACTATGTCTTTAATAAGGCCGTTACCATTATATTTAAATTCGATCCCGGCGCTCTTAGCGAAAGCGAGATTCCGGCCGTCCACTCCTACGAAGAAGACAAGGGGCGGTGGATCAACCTCGGTGGCATGGTATCCGGCAACACCATTGCCGTCAAGACGGACCGCTGCGCCAAGTTCGCCGTGCTGGTCCTTCTGCAGCCGGGCGCCGTGGAATTAATTACACCTGCCATTGGCGGCATGGTTAACCTCGGGGATGAGGCTGTGTTGGAGATACCGGCCGGCGCGCTGGCCGGGGCTATCCCGCTTAGTGTTACGATAGAGCGTGTGGCCAGTCCGCCCGCTGCGCCTGCCGGGTGCAAGATTATCAGCGGCGTGTACGGGTGCGCTGTGGACGGTAAGGCCGGCTACAGCTTTAATAAGCCTGTTACCATCACACTCGGCTTCGATCCCGGCGCCCCCAAAAAAGGTGCGAATCCGGCCATCTATTATTATGATGAAGCCAAGGGCAGGTGGATCATCCTCGGAGGCATGGTATCCGGCAATACCATTGCCGTCCAGACGGAGCGCTGCGCTAAATTTACGGTAATGGCGCAGGAAGGGGCTTCACTAACCGACATTGCCGGGCACTGGGCAGAGGACAGCATCAGGCAGCTAGTCGCCAAGGGGGCTGTCGGCGGTTACCCGGACAGCACATTCAAACCCGATATTAATATAACTAGGGCGGAATTTGTCACTATCCTTGGCAAAGCTTTTGTACTGGCGCCCCACGGCGGCAAAATCTTTGCCGACACTGCCGGTCACTGGGCGCAGGACGCTGTAGCCACGGCAGTACATTACGGAATTGTTAACGGCTATGACGCGGATACTTTTGGGCCGGATGATCAGATTACCCGCGAGCAAATGGCTGTCATGGTTGTAAATTCGCTCCAACTGCCTCCGGCGGCAGAGGGTACGTCTTTCGAAGACAGCAGTGATATTTCAGACTGGGCGCGGGCCGCCGTTACCACAGCAGTAAAGCAGGGGTTGATCAACGGGTATCCCGGCAACACTGTCCTGCCCCGGAATAACGCTACCAGAGCCGAAGCCGCAACAGTCATGGTTAAGGCAATGCCAAAGGGGTAGGAAGATTGGGTAAGGATTCTTTTTCTAAAAAATAAGGCGTTATCATATGCTGTTATAGCATGCATGAAAGGAAATTAGGATGGCGCAGGTTGTTCATTCCAGGTTGTTTAAATGTTTTGGCAGGTCCACCCTACTTTTGCTGGCCCTGTTGCTGCCTGCTTTTATGTATAACTTGACTGCGCCGGCGACGGCCCTTGCCGCCCAGACACAATCACTGGAAATAACCGGGGACGGGGTAGCCGTCCCGTTGACCTTCACCCTGGCTGAGCTAGCGGCAATGGAGCAGTATGAGCACGTCTACAGCACCATCAACACCTGGCCGACCAAGCGCTGGTACACGGCCAAAGGGGTAAATCTAAGAAAATTGCTTGACCTGGCAGGGCTCAAAGAGGATGTTGCCCTAATTAGATTCGTGTCCGGCGATGGTTATGACTTGACCCTTACGGCAAAGGAACTGTTGGAAGACAACCGTTATTATTTCCCAGGGTTAAGGGAACATCACCCCAATGATGGGAGCATTCCCGGTTCGTCCGCAGACGCTTTGGAGGTAGAGCCCATCCTAGCCCTGCAAAGCGTCGAGGGCAGCGACGATCCCGGCAAGATGAACGACCGGGACGCGCTGCTGCTGGTCATAGGACAACGGGCTGTAACGGAGCAGACAAATAATTTGTTTTTAAAGTATGTAAGCCGGATCGAGGCGCTCACTGCCACCCCGGAAAAATGGGACAGCCCGAAGGCGAATATCCCCAGCGAAACGGTTGTGCCTATGGGGACTAAAATCGAATTAAGCAACAAGCATAGCAATGAGGACAAAATTCATTACACCACGGACGGCAGCACCCCGACAGTACATAGCCCGATGTTTAACTGGAGCGCCAGCCGCTGGTGGGATCTAAGAGATGATTTGGAAGGTATTAATCAACCGATTGAAGTTAAAGAGGATACCGTGATTAAAATGATTACCATTGGCCCCGGCAAGGAGGACAGCGATGTAGTCACCTTTACCTTCACAGCTGATCTCACGGGCAAAGCAGTGGACCCGACGAAGGTCCCGGGCGGACCGCCCACCGGGGTGACCCTGGACAGGAGCACAATTGACCTTCCCATCGGCGGGAGCTTGCGGTTGACGGCAACTATAACTCCATTTAACGCTGCCGACCAGAGGGTAACCTGGAGGTCCAACGACACCAGGGTGGCCACCGTGGACAACCGGGGCCTGGTAACGGTAGTCGGCCCGGGCACGGCTGTCATTACTGTGACTGCGGTCGCCAGTGGGCACACAGCTGCCTGCGTTGTGAACCGGCCGGATGAAGAAGAAGGCGGACAGGTGGTAGCCCCTCCGGTAACTGCTTCCCTGGATCATCAGCCACCGGAGCGCGAACCGACACCGGCAGAAAAGGATGAGATAGGACCTGAGACAACTGGGGCGCCACCCGGCCCTCCCTTACCGGAAGAGAGGTTGCAATACCTGGCTAAGAGGGAGGACCTGGCTGCTGGACAAACACCCGGCGACGCCGGGATCCAACAGGAAGACGTGGCCTCGCAGGTATTTGAAATGTCGGCCGACACTGTGCCGCTACCGCTAAAAATTGCGGAGGACCATAAAGGGGTTTATGCGGCTACTATCCTTTTGTTTTTCTTTCTTTTAGGAGCTGTTAAAGGATACGCAGAATATTTGAGGGAGCGGTGAGATGAATTGACAGCAGTTTTAGTACCCTTAAAGGATACGATGCATGCCATTTCCTATGGCCTGCTAATGCCCACCATCGCCGTTTTGCTACTGCTGTTAGCCTTATCGGTGGTAGAGTTAGGCTCTTTGTTGGTAGAAATATTTACCGTAAGGCGCCGGGCAAAGGTAAATGTACCGGAGTTGATCAACGCCTTTCAGATGAAAAGCGCCGGTGAGATTATGGAGCAAATTGAGTGCAGTTCCCTGTTCCGCCGCCAAAAAACTGCTTTGGGCGAGCTGATCAGGCACGGTGATTTGCCCGCCGCCTCCCTGCAAGCCCTGGCGCGCCGTCTACTGGCCAGCGAAGAACTGCATTACGCTAAGGTTACTAACAAGACGGACCTGGTAACACGCCTGGGGCCCATGTTAGGTTTGATGGCCACCCTGATCCCGCTGGGTCCGGGGTTAATCGCCCTGGGTCAAGGTGACACTAAAACGCTGGCTGATTCTCTGCTGACAGCCTTTGACGCCACGGTAACCGGTTTGGCCGCCGGGGGCATCGCTTTTGCCGTTTCCCGGCTGCGAAAACGCTGGTATGAGGATTATCTAAGTTCCCTGGAGGCCTTGATGGAAAGCATTATGGAGGTGTTTGCCCGTGGACGGCGGGTTGAGGGGTAAAAGGCGTTGGAGGGACGAGGAAGTAAATCCCCTGGAGGGCGCCATCAATATCGTGGATGCCATGTTGGTCTTTGCTTGCGGTTTGATGCTTGCGCTGGCCATTTACTGGAATGTCGATCTCGGCCAGCCGCAACGGGTTGATTTAAAACAAGGCAAGGAGGTGACTGAAACACCAGCGATACGTGAAGATTTAATTAAGACCCAAGGCGTTGGTGAACTCTACGAAAGGATGGGCACTGTCTATAAAGACCCTGCAACGGGGCAACTGTTCATGCTAACCGACTAGTCTTAAGCCCCGGGGGTTGGCTTATTACCTGCTGTCCATAAGAAAGGGGGAATCTTATTGGCGCCAAATGACAGGTATTTAAGATCCTATGGGTTTTTGTTCACCATCCTTGGTTGGTTGCTGCTTGTCGGTATGCTTAACCTGGTATCGCCGGCGCCCGCCCTGGCCGCGTCAGACACGCTGGAAATCACCGGCGATGGGGTAAAAAGCCAGGTGACATTTACCCTAAAACAACTAGAGGGAATGGAACAACACCAGTTTATGTACAGTTGCATTAACACCTGGCCCACTAAAAGGTGGTGCGTGGGAAAAGGAGTTTTACTGCGTGACCTGTTCGACATAGCAGGAATAACCGGTGAGGCAAAGTTGATCAGGTTTTCCTCTGTTGATGGTTACACCGTGACACTCACAGTGAAGGAACTGTTGGAGGACAAGCGTTACCTGTTCCCCAATTTCAAAGCCGGTGGCAGCGACAGCGATGGACACCTGCCCGGCGCGCCGTCGGGCAAGTTGGAGGTTGCGCCCATTATCAGCTTGCAGAGTGTGGAAGGCAGTGACAACCCCAGCTATATGAATGACCTAAATTCTTTGCAGCTGATGCTGGGGCAGCGGGCAGTTACCGAGCAGACGGGAAATTTATTTATCAAAAACCTAAATAAAATCGAAGCGCTGACTATCGAGCCGAAAAAATGGGACGCGCCGCAGGCAAATCCGGACGGCGGCCCGGTACCGGCAGGGACTATGGTGGCCTTAAGCAACATCCAAAGCGACGATGACAAGATCTATTATACTACAGACGGTAGCATACCGGATATTAACAGCCCAATGTACAACTGGGTCGCCAGCCGCTGGTGGGCAGCCCGGGCCGATGTTTTGGGCGCCATTAACCGCCCCATCGGACCGATCAACAAGAATACCACTATCAAAGCAGTTACCATTGGCCCCGGCAAGCTGGACAGCGATGTCGCCACCTTCAACTTCCAGGTTGCCGGCGCTGTAGCGGACGATACTGGACCGGTTGGTAAAGGTGGTGGACCGCTACTGATCAAGCTCACTGTCGGCCTAACGGAGGCAAGCGTCAACGGCGTCATCTTCCCCCTGGAAGCAGCGCCTTATATTAGCGCCCAAGCCGGGCGCACGTTGGTGCCGGTGCGTTTTGTCAGCGAGGCTTTGGGCGCCGGGGTCGGCTGGAAACCAGAAACCAGGCAGGTAACCATCTCTGCCAAGGGGAAAGAAATTGTTCTCCATATTGGCTCCAGCAAGGTTTGGGTTAACGGTTTGCAACAGGCCATCGATTGTGCTCCGGTGATTGTATCCGGGCGCACATTTGTCCCATTGCGTTTCATCAGCGAAACATTGGGAGCAGCGGTGGGCTACGAAGTTGCAACCAGACAGATTACGATAACTAGGTAGCGGGTTAACCAACCAATAAGTTGCCCGCGGTGGCGGGTCATGCCGGGGACTGCGCTGCCGGATTTTGACCCCGGCAGCTTCTTCATAGCGTCCAGGCAAAAACATTTTTAAAAATATGTTTTAGGGAAGGAGTAATACTATGAACAGGCTGATTAGGTGTGGGCAAAAAACACTACCCGTCATAGCGCTGCTGTTGCTGACGGTAATATTCGCTCTGGCCGCAGTACTGCCCCAACCAGCTGCGGCGGCGACAACAACGCTTACCGTTAAAAAACTTGCTTCTGACGGTAAAACTGTTCTTGCTGAAAAAACCATTACCTATCAGGAGTTGCGAGACGGCAAACTGAGCGATGGGACTTCTATTCCTGTCCTGGGTGACGGGACTACGCGCTATTACCACCAGGGGCCGGTCTTTATCGACGACCCTGATCAAGAGATCGAACAGGAGCTCCGTTGGAACGAGGCGGAAGACCAAAACTGGGATACCAAGGATATGGGGGCTTTAAAGGGTACCAACCTTAAGGATCTCTGCAACCTGGTGGGAGGAATGGCAGAGGGCGACACTCTGGAAATGAAAGCAAGTGATGGTTTCAAAAAAACATTTGCATACAAAAACATTTACCAGTACACTAACCGCGAAGGTCCAATGGTGATCTGCTGGCAAAAGGATGGTCAATACCCGGATAGCGGCTATACAGACGGCATGCGCCTGGTCTGGTTTGCCGAAGCCACATATAAGGAAGGCATGAAGGATTTACCTGCGGGGAATTATCATGTCTTTGGCAACTGGGATTGGCGTTTAGCCGCAGAATCCCAATACTGGTATTTCTGGTATAACGGTCCCGAAAAGTATCCCACCACCACCGGACTTTCAGTGCAGAACATTTCTGAATTGAAAATTTACAGCACCGAGCAGACGGCGGCTGTGGATGTGCTTTATGAGGGAGCAGTTACTTTGGCAACCGACAAGACCTTTAGCGTAACTGCATATAACTCGGGGACAAAATACACTGTGGACGAAAACACGCCGCTGGGCGCGCTCCAGGCCGCCGCAACGGCAAAAGGCTTTAC
>JALHFC010000163.1 GCA_022839445.1 Pelotomaculum sp. | reverse complement strand
ATAATTACCTTTATCCCTTGCGGCCCGAGGGTCAACGGCTTCCGGATATTTGAATTTCCGGCATTAGCTTTTCAACCCTGGCAGACATATTTATAAAGGTTTCCTTATAAAATAGCCTAATTATTCGTTTCCTTGGACTTGGCTATTATTTCTACTTCTCTTTTCGGCAACCCCGTAAGTTTTGCAATTAAACCCAGGTCCATACCCTCTTTTATGGCATTTCTAACTACCTCTAATTTACCCTGTTTTGCTCCTACCTTTATACCTTCTTCCCTAAACATTTCAACTATAGTCATCACCAATTCACTCCCTTCCGGATAGACAGTTTCAATTTTCTTAACCAACTCATTAAAGTCAGCTTTAGTCAAATCAGCTCTAGCGCTGAATAGGTATCTCATTAGGGTCTCAAAATATTCGATTCCTGTTTGTTTGTCTTCAAGCTCCCGCAAATATAGGGTTGCTTTAAAAATAGACTTTATGATTTCATCAATGCCTTTTTTCTGTATGTCCCTCATTATGGTCATTGCTATTTTATTAATTACTTGGCCTTTTATTTCCTCATCTGAATACCCTGAAAGATCATAAAGTAAATATTTGTAGTCTGGAATAAACACCCGTACATCCCTTGGAAGTTCCCTATACCCTGGGATCATTTCCTCTAAAGTGGTTTTTATATCCCAGCCCTCTTTGCCGTGATATACTACCAGTGGAATGATTACCGGCAGTTGATCGGTCTTTTCCTTTTTAATTTTAGCGCCCCAAATTTCAACCATGTATTTTAGCAACTGGAAAGCAATATCCTGGCTAAGATAACTTTTGTGTTCAAAGAGAAAATAAAGGTATCCTTCCCGTTTGTTTATGCTGGCCTTAAAAAGGAGATCTGAAAAACTTTCCTGTAGTTCTTCATTTATAAAGCTGTCCTTCTGTGGCTCCAGCGTATCTACATCTATTAAATTCATGATGTTTTGCGGTAAGTAGTTATTCAGGAAATCCTTGGCCACGGCCACATTGCCGAAGGTTTCCTTAAAGAATTTATCATGAGGATTTTGGACTTTCATCTTATCACCTATTCTGTCTCTATTATATCTTGCAACGAAGTATTATACCATAAAAACAAACCCTGTTGAGGTGTCTAATTTAGACACCTGTTACCTGCCGGGGAATACCCATTGCCCGTTAACACCCGCCAGATAATCAGTTAAGCAGTTCCTCACTGTTACATTTAAAGGTACTTCCCGGTATTTATCGCCTTTTCCGCGCCGAACGATAACATACCCGGAGCGTTCCCGAATTACAATATCAGTTACGTTTAAGGAAACCGCTTCCGATATTCTTAAACCCGTATGCAGTAAAAGATAAATTAAAGCCTGCTCTTTTTTACTGCCGTATTTTTGCACTGCACGGATAAAAGCGCCGATCTCCTGCCGCGACAACCACTTCGGAGCACTGTCTTGTTCTTTTAGCCTTTTTACCCCAGCGCCAGGATCGGTTTCAACAAGCCCGGTTTCCTTTGCAAATACAAAATAACTGCTGATTGCGTTGAGAGCGTTATTAATAGTTGCAGGCTTGCGGTTCTTGTTTTGAAGATACCGCCGGTAATCTGCAACGTCCAGGGCAGTTACAGCCGCCGGGTCGAAGCTGCCATATGTTCCTTCTATCCACCCTTTAAACCGGCGTATGTGCCCCATATAGATTTTTATTGTGCCGGTGGACATTCCCCGGCCCAGCAGGTAGTTGGTATAATTTGTTAACATGTTGATTATATTCATTCTCCGCATCCTCCTTGTTTCCTTTTGTCAACTAAAAAAGGCTATTAACGAGTCTAAAAGTTATCCTTTTGTATCGTTTTCAGCCTATTTAGTTTACAAAAGAGTAGTTTTGTTAACCTGCTCCCCTTATTTTACAACAATTTAGCGGTTGTACCTTTTCGGGTACTTCCGGCTTTTTCAGTCAGTGTGCCATTGGTTTAATTAGCGATTCTGCTGTAAGCACAAAACTTTTTATTGTAACAAAAAAAACATCACTCACAAAATCGTTTTCCCATAAAAACGTTACTCTGGCTTCAATGTCAGATAGAATATCAAAAGCTTCTTCTACAAGACCGCCCGCTAGACAATCTTCAATGAGTTCCAAATTGTTTCGTCTATTTTTATAGCCAGATCAACCACTGCCTTTATCGGCACGGCGTTTTTTAACAATCGCAAGTGCACTATTTTTAAGAGTTCTTTTGCCTCTGCTAACTTCTCCTGCCCCATTTTTTTGCTATACCACTTGTCCCACATATGTTGCAAAATTCTTTTTACTTCATCAAAAATAAACTGGTTCCCAACGGGAACCAGATTGCCTTCAATGATAAATTTCAAAATGGGGGTAGTTGCAAAAATAGATGGAACCAGGATATTTGTATCAACTACGACAGGAAAGCCTTGTAGGTATCCTTTCGTAATTGTTCTCTTGTTATACCAGCGGCAATTGTGCTCTTAGTTAACCTTTCTGATAATTCTAAGGCTCTTGCTTTTAACTTTTCTTTAGTGGTGGTTTCCGTTCTAACAGCAACGGCCATTTTACCCACTCTCCTTCTTCTCCGCATTCTATTTGGGTTTAGGATACCATTATTTTTATAGCCAGATCAACCACTGCCTTTATCGGCACGGCGTTTTTCACCAATCGCAAGTGCTTTACGGGCATTCCTTTCCAGTTCATCTAGGGTAATGCCCACGGTAGCCGTTTCGTTTGTTATCCTGTCCGAAAGCATACGAATATTGGCTAGCAGTTGTTCTCTGGTTGTAGTTTCCAATAGTCGTCTATCCGGTCAAAAACCTTGTCGTCAAAATAGTATGCGTGACAGGACGGGCATTTATAAGCTGGAACATCCGCTATTTCCAGCACCGCGCCCTCAATCTCGTACTTCTCGCTTGTTGTGGTTTCCTCCAGGGAAGCTCCGCAATCACATTTCATATTAACTCCCCCCCCTTTTTTATTTCCCTTACAAAGGCCCATATTTCGATTTTAAGCGGCGTAAATCATTTTCAGGTGATATATATGATTGCCTGGCCTACAATTTGAATTTAGCCATGTATTCCTCTATTGTTCCGGCGCTCATAGCTTTGCGCATAGCCTGCCTTATTTCTTCATGGGTTTGTAACTCCCCAAGGCGGGTACGCAACTCATTCGGAACACTGCCAAACTTTATCTCAACCACATCCAGTAGTGCTTCCATCTTTCCCTTGAATTCTCCCCTGGCTTTTCCCATGACTTTTTCATATTCCTCTATTGTTCCGGCACTCAAGGCTTCACACATAGCCTGTCTTATTTCCTCGTGTGTTTTTAACCCCCAAAGGCGGGTACGTAACCCATCCGGGATACTGCCGAACTTCGCTTCAACTATATCCAGCAGCATTTCCAGCTTTCCCTTGAGTTCCCAACTTTCTCGAATGCCGTCAAACACCGGCGATTTTTCCATCTTGCTCACCCTTGCTCACCTCTATACGCAATCTCTTGACTTAACTTCATTATATCAGCGAGAGCGGGTTTTTAAAATCCCCTCATAAAAAGAAAAAACCCGGCGGATTGCCGGGTTACCTTTTCTTGTAACTGTCTAGCTAGAGAAGTTCAACACCATTTCCACGTCGAAGCCTTTAGACAATATGCGCTTTTTGCTGACCTCTAGGACGCCGCTGATTCCAATATCTTTTTCCACAACCCCGTCCGAACCTGCAATCGTGCCCAGATCAACAGGGTAGGCCGTGCTGGAATATTATCCACCGTTGGAGCCGCTAACCGTATTTCCCGTGCCCGTTGCTCGACAAAAACCGCCAGGACTGGCGTCCTGCCGGTTTTTGTTAGGGAGTCTGACCCTCACACAATGGGAAACAATGGGAAACAATTCTGACTATTTTAAAGATGCCCGATAAACTACCTACCTGCCACGGGGACGGTGACTTTGGCTGGTTGGTGTGACGTCCTATCATCGAAAGGGACCTGTCCCCCCGAAGAAACGCAAAAAAGCCTTGGTAATCAAGGCTTCCCAGATATTGTCTGGTGCGCCTGGCAGGAATCGAACCTGCGCACCCGGCTCCGGAGGCCGGCGCTCTATCCCCTGAGCTACAGGCGCATTTTATTATCACCCATTAAGGGTTGCTACTCTATTATATCTTAATCCGGCTATATTTCAAGAGTTTTTATGAGACTTAAAGGTGAAGCTCCTTTATTGCCCCTTTTAGAACCTCCGCCGAGCGCCTTAACGCGTCTTCTTCCTCCCTAGACAGGGGCAGTTCCAGCGGGCGGCCCCGTCCCTCATAGTTGATCACGGTAGGCAGGCTGAGACAGCAGTCCTTGATCCCGTATGGTGGGCCGTCGAGTAGCCCGCTTACAGTTAAGATGGTGTTTTCGTCCCGGATGATACTCTCACATATACGCTTCAGCGCCAGGCTTATGGCATAATAGGTCGCCCCTTTTCTGGAGATTATTTCGTAGCCCGCGCCTCGCACCCGCTTGTCCACTTCCTGCCTGTTTACGGGCGGGACGCCGGCCAGTTCGCAATAGCGGTCAATGCCGGCGCCGGCTATGTTGGCCAGGCTCCAGAGCAGCACCTCGCTGTCACCGTGCTCACCTACCACATAGGCGTGAATATTTCTGGGAGCGACACCGCAATGATGGCTTAAATTATGCCGGAAGCGGGAACTGTCCAGCACTGTCCCGGAGCCGAAAACCTGCCCGGGGGACATCCCGGATACTTTTAGCGCCGCGTAGGTCATTACGTCAACCGGATTGCTTACAATTAGCAATATACTGTCACTGCTCCCCAAAACCCTTGGCAGGCTTTCTTTTAAAATGGCGTAATTTCTTTGCGAAAGATCCAGCCTGGTTTCCCCCGGCTTTTGGTTTGCCCCGGCGGTAAATATAACAATGGCCGCGTCCCGGCAGTCCTCGAAGGACCCGGCATAGATTCTAGCCGGCTTGATGAACGCGGCCGCGTGGGCAAGGTCCATAGCCTCGCCCTCGGCTTTGGCGTTATTGATGTCCACCAGCACCAACTCGGTGGCCAGGCCGCTCACAGCCAGGGCATAAGCTGTTGAAGCGCCTACAGCTCCGACACCGACTACAGCAATTTTTCGCTCGTCTGTTTTCTGCATTTTATTACACCCCCAACCTCACCGGATACCCGGTATATATGCCAATCTCAGGGACAAGGGGACAGGTTCATTGTCCCTAAATTTTATTTTCGCTAGTTCTTCAAGCACATCCCGGTACTTTCATTGTCCTAGTCACGCTCTATCATTACCATATTGTGAAAAAGAAACCACGAATTTACCCCCATATCCCTTCCCCC
>JALHFC010000162.1 GCA_022839445.1 Pelotomaculum sp. | reverse complement strand
ATCGCGTATTTTAGCTCGAACAAGATTTGCGAACTGATTCGATGAGGGTCTGATGTTTTTTATATAATTTGCGTAACGTCAATCTAAATTGCTTAATTTTCGACGGCCTTCATCCTTGGGGAGTCTTATGTGGATAATAAGGCGGTAGGAAATTCTTCTAACGTAGAACCCTTGTTTGGAAGGGGTTAGCAGTTTTGTGACGAAGGGGGTGGTACTTATATGGGGTGGGGAGGTTATTATGAATATTTTTATATTTCAAACAACGCCCGGCTGGATGGCGGGAGCGTGGACAGAAGCCGGGTTAAAGGCGCTGGCTCTGCCGCAGGAAAGCCCCGAAGCCGCTTTAGAGAAGTTGGCCGCCAAGCTAAAGGCCCGTTTATCTTTACTGCCCGCCCCTGCGCCGGCGGTTGGTTTACTGCCCGCCCCTGCGCCGGCGGTTGGTCCTGCCGGGACACTTGTGGAAGAAATCGAGCACTATTTTAGTGGCGTAAAGGTTTCCTTCCAAACGCCGGTTGACTGGTCGGGCTATACCTCGTTCCAGCGTCGCGTCCTGGAAATGGTAAGAACTGTACCTTACGGGGAAACCATTACATACGGCCAATTGGCGCGGGAATCTGGTTCTCCGCGGGGAGCCAGGGCGGTGGGGGGAGTAATGCGGGCCAACCGCACACCTCTTGTAATCCCCTGCCACCGCGTCCTAGCCGCAGGCGGCGCCCTTATATAAAAATAGAAAACTATCTCTTATCTTGCAAAGTTTTGTGAATAACCAGGCGCAAAACTTCCAAGTGCTTATCTAAGAACCGTCCCCCTGTGTCGCTGTTACCCCGGCAACGGGCTTGGGGCAAAGAATGAAGACAGCTTGGACCGGATAAAAAAAAGCCTGGCAACGATACCGTTGCCAGGTGTTGTAATGCCTAGGGTTCGGGTGATTTCATCCACCTCGGACTGGAAACCCAATATATATTTCAGGAAGCGCAGGCTTACATAACTTGCGCCGTTTCTAGTAAATATGAGTGTCGGTGTGTCTATAACAGAACCGTTTAACATAGCTGGAGAGCCATCTGCCGGGATGGATACCAGCTTTTTTTTGCCCCCGATTTCCACGGACCTTGTTTCATTGTTCCACCCCACCTTAGCGCCGATGGCTTCACAGAGCGGGCGGACCGGTACCAGCAGGTTTTCACCGTCAGTGAGAGGCGCAAGCGGCGCTGGCAAGTCGATATTCTTTCCGTTAACCGTTATCTTAAGGTTGTGCTTTACCAGCCTTCCCCCGGTCGGGTCGGTAGGGGCTTCCATTGCGAGGGTCCTGCTGTCCTCTTCATATTTGCAGTTCACCCCCAGGTATTGTTGGAAAATGTAGTCAGGGATGTAGGTCGTGTTTTCAAGTAAAGACAGATCGTTTTTGGCTTCGTATACATAGCCGTTTACAGTGACTTGCCGGCTATCCTGTTTAAACAGCGCTTCATGGTCAATATTTGACAGCAGGATGGTTTTAGTGGGTTCGTCCCATTTTAACTGGTAACCCAGGGCATCGGCCATTGGTCTCAACGGCAGGAAGGTTGTCTCTCCTGCCTGCGCCGGTCCTATGTGCGGGTCAAACAACGGCTCTATACCGTTAACTGTAACGCGATCGTATTTTTTCCATGTGGACAGGTCGTCATCAATATTGATTATTTCCACTTTTGCGCCTGCCGGCGTGCGCTCGTAAAGCCAAAGGATATCTTCGTTGTGCATCCTCACGCAGCCGGAGGAGGCATATGTCCCGATAGAATAAGGGTTATTAGTGCCGTGAATACCATAATTGTTTCCACCTGTGCCCAAAGCGTTCAGCCCCAGCCAGCGGGGTCCGAGCGGGTTTTCGGGAACGCCGCCGGGTATTAGTGGTCCCCCTTCAGGATCTCGCCAGGAAGGGTAAACTGATTTTACAATTACCTGGCATTTTCCTTCGGGTGTGTAGTGCGGTAAACGTCCGCTAGCCACAGGGAACACGTCCAAAAGGAAACTGTTTTTGAAAAAGGCCAGCTGATTTGTCCCCTTGTTTATTATTATTCCGGTCTCCGCCCGGGCTTCTGCTTGAAATAAAAGCAGACATGAAACACACAGAAGCGACGCAATAACAATAAACCGAACTCTCAAATAAATACCACCCCCAATACATTTTAAATTATATTTATGACCGGTTAATGAAGAACAGAATTAATAACATCGTTTAGGGTGTTTAATATTTTAAGTCATTTTGTTATTAATTTCTTTAAACCGGATTATGTGATATATTCGTTCCGGGGCAGGAAAGATCCTGCTCAGATTGCAAATATTTCTGGAATAAATAGTAAACAACAAACCTGGATCGCGGTGCGGCTTAGAGATTGACTTTTGGGTCAGGGTGAGGTAAAATGTACATTGCTTTACGGGAAAAAATAATCATGCCGATGTGGCTCAGGGGTAGAGCAGCGCACTCGTAATGCGCAGGTCGTCGGTTCGAATCCGACCATCGGCTCCAGAAAAGAAACGCCGCAAGGGATTGCGGCGCTTGATATTTTTACCATATTTATCTCCTGGAAAGAGTAGGGGAACCGCCCCATGTTTTCGTTTGGCAAAGAAATGCGGCAAAGGAAAATTCCCTTGCCGCATTTCTTTTATTGCCACCAGTCATGGTCAGTTGCGCCGGGGTCTTCGCCAAAATTAAACAACGAGTTGTCTTTCGGGTCCATGGCCACATCACATCTTTTGTGACCATACATGCGACGCGAGTCGTTTTTATGCTCCTTCATTTATCCACCTCCTTTAGACTTATAATGACCAAAATACCAGCGCGTTAAAAAACCTATTAATGGATTTAATAAAGGATGGTTCGGTCTCCCTACTTTTAAAGGAAAAAGCAGGGGGACGTTCCTCCTGCTTTTTTAGGTGTTTACGTCTAACAGTATTAAATTTGTAAAGCCCCATTTATTGGAGGGAGTTAAAAAATTACAAGGTGGCGTAACGTACCTTTTTCCTGAAGAAAATAAGGTAAACTATTTCAAGAATCCCAACCGTATTTACAACTAAAAGCGCAATATACCAGACCAATTGCTTGTTGCGAGCGGCATGCCAAAGGGCTATGCCTTTCCAGATAACGGCCCAGGCAATTAGCAGGTAGAATAGGGGGTTATCCGGCTGTAAAATTTTTAACGCGTCATTCATTTGTATTACTTCCCTTCTAATTTTGTTTTTAATGTTTCAAGTATACTTTTATTCTGCCATAATTGTAAACGCTAGATTTGATATAATGC
>JALHFC010000161.1 GCA_022839445.1 Pelotomaculum sp. | reverse complement strand
TTTGTTGTCATCGCTAAATTCTATACGAATATTTACCTTCTTGCTTTTGTTGCTGTGAACATATACACTTTTGTCATTTACTGATTCGGGCAGTATAGGAATATTGAAAGTGACCTTCCAAACCTTGTCCGCCGGGACTATTTCTTTCCATTCTTTCCATCTTTGATCAAGCTGCCCGTCTTCACCATTCTCATCTTCTTCGACGATTTCTTGAACTGTCACCGAACATGTCGCCGTTTTGGCGCCGTCAACCGTCTTGACAGTAACAACCGCGCTTCCTGCCGCAACCGGTGTCACTACTCCTGCTTCCACTGTCGCCACTCCTGGGTCACCGCTTGACCACTCAACTTCTTTATTGGTCGCATTCTCCGGCAATACCGTTGCCGTGAGGGTTTCCGGGCTCCCCCCCACAGTCAGCGTCAACTCTGTTTTGTCAAGAGATACACTGTCTACTCCCACCGGCTCATTCATGTCTTCGGACGCGCTCGCAGTCCCTAAAAATGAGACACTCAGCAATACTACCGTCAACATCAACAGACATAATTTTAACTTTTTCATTTTCTGCCCCCTTTTTTATGTTTATGATTAAATAATATTATAAAACAAGAGCTGGGTATGATTAAATAATATTATAAAACAAGAGCTGGGAAAAGGGACCAATGTCCTATTTTAGTTTTTTGTCGCCTGTTTAAACGCAAAAAGCCCTTTTCCGCCGAAATGCGGGTGAGGGCTTTATTTCTTGATTCGCCCGTGAAATGCTTAGCACGGGCAGCTGATAATCCTGCTTGTTTCTAATTTTTAAAACGTCCGTCTACGAGATCAAGTTCGGTAGAAAAGTTGCAATCTGCGGAAAGGCTATCAGTATTGCCAGGCAAATTATGATCGCCCCCAGGAAAGGCCAGATGCCTTTAAAGATTACTTCCAGCGGCACTTCCGGGGCCACCCCTTTGAGAATATATACATTCATGCCCACCGGCGGCGTAATAACACCCATGGCGACGGTTAAAACGATGATCACTCCGAACCAAATCGGGTCGTAGCCGAGGGTGTTGACCGCTATGGGATAGAAGATCGGTATGGTCAAAAGGATCATCGCCAGTGCGTCGATAAAACAGCCCAGGATCAAGTAAATCAGCAGGATGACCCCCATCACGGCAAATGGCGGTAGGGGCAAGGAACCGGCCCATTGGGCCAGCTCAAAGGGTACCCTGCTGATGGCCATCAGGCGGCCGAAAATCATTGCCCCGGCAATAAGGAGCATGATCATTGCCGTGGTGCGTGTGGCATCCTTAAGGGAATTCATAAAACCTTCCCAGCTGAGACTCCTTTTCAGAAGGGCTACTCCCAAGACGCCCGCAGCGCCCACAGCCCCTGCTTCCGTGGGAGTAAAATACCCGGCAAACAACCCGCCCATGGATATAGTAAATATAACCAGGACCTCTCCCAACCCGCCGCGGAGCGCAACGAACCTCTCTTGCCAACTCGCCTTCGGCCCGGCCGGTCCCAGGTGCGGTTTGCGGGAAGTGACCAGGTAAATGACGCCCGTATATAGAAGCATGAGCAGGATTCCCGGCAAAATACCGGCTATAAAGAGCTTACCTACTGATTGCTCTGTAGCCATACCGTAAATAATAAAGATCACGCTGGGCGGGATTAACACTCCCAGCACCCCGCCCGCCGCGACACTGGCTGTTGCCAGTGAGGTATCATAATTATATTTTTTCATCTCCGGCAAGGCAATGGCGCCTATGGTCGCAGCCGTAGCCGTGTTCGAGCCGCAGATGGCGCCGAAAACGGCGCAAGCCGCCTGAGTGGCTATGGCCAGCCCGCCATGGCAGTGTCCGATTAACTTATACGCAAAAACGTACAACCTGGTACCGATTCCCGAATAAAAGGCCAGGAAACCCATCCACGCGAACATAGCTATAACGCTTAGCGAGTAAGACGCAAACGTGGAGTATATTTCCTTTGCCACCATATTAAACGCCACCTGCGGCGAGGTCAGGTAACTAAACCCCAGAAACCCCACCAGGGCCATAGCGAACGCGATGGGCATCCGTAAAATTAAAAGGATAAAAAAAACTACTACGCTTAATATGCCAACAACAAAAGGACTCATTTACTTACCGGCCGCCTTTTGTACAGTTTCCATAACATTGATCTTGGGCTCCAAAAAAGTCATGGAGCGGGACGATAACTCTTTTCGCACCGATTCCGCTATTGACATCAACAGCACCAGACTAAGCGCCGCCAAGCTGAAGGCAACGATATAAATAAACGGATACAGCGGTATTTGGACCGTCGAAGATACCGCGCCGCTAACGGCCATACTTTGGGCATACTTACCGATTTGCCAGGCGCAAGCGCCCCAGAAAATCAGAGCCACAGCATCCACGGCGTTGCCGATAAGCGCCTGCATTTTTTGCGGCAAGCGGCAGACCACAAAGTCTACCGCTATATGACCGTTCTGGACCGCACAGTAAGCCAAAGCCAGGCTAATCATAGCTACCGCCAAAAACACCACATATTCAATGGTCCCTAAAATGGGCCGTTTAAAAATCGCGCGTAGCAAGATGTTGACCACAATCAGCCCCATCATGCCCACCATGCAAAAACCAGCTATTTGATCCAGGACCCGGCTAAATCCGGTAACCACCCGTGTTAAATTACTCATATTAGTGCGCCTCCGGTAATAAAGTTATTTATACTCTGCATTGTACTTAGTAGCCAGGCTCTTGACCGTATCCATAATCTGTTGGCCATTTAGCCCTTTTGCGTTCATGTTGGCCACAAACTCATCCTGAATGGGCTTAACAAGCATTATCCACCTGTTCGCTTCCTCGTCCGAGAGCTTGATCTCTTTCATGCCCTTTTCTCCAAGCGCCCATTTCAATGCCGCCTCGTTTTGTTTGTCCCATAAGCCTGCCGCTACTTCTTCAAAATACTTTTTGTTTACTCCTTCAATGGCCTTCTGTACATCCGGCGGTAAAGAGTTCCACTTATCGAGGTTCATGGTGACAAAAAACAAGGTGTTGTAAAGAAATGGCGTTCTGGTCAAATATTCTGTTACCTCGGCATGTTTCCAACCCTGCAACACCTCGACCGGAGCCAGGTTACCCTTAACAACTCCCTTGGATAAAGCTTCATAGGCTTCGGACTGGGGCATTGCCACC
>JALHFC010000160.1 GCA_022839445.1 Pelotomaculum sp. | reverse complement strand
ACTTCACTTTTTTTATTGTATTTTTGCAGTTACAATTATGCCCGTCGTAATTAAAGTATACCAAAATTATGAGATACAGAATAGAAATTAAGGCTTTTTCAAACAATAATAAAAAAAGGAGGTTCGAGATGTTTGGCAAAACAATTGCTGTTGAGGAGGCCTTGTGGGGCGGATTCAAAGAAATACTCGAAGAGGAAGGCTACCATGTGGTCAAGCCAGGCTCGCAGGCTAAAATAGATGCGATAGTTTTGACTGGATTGGATCGAAATGTCGGTAAAACACCGGAACAGATTCTAGAGGATTTGCAGGGGTTAATTTGATTTCGGTCGTTTTTTAAACGACTCTGCGGGGATGTGGTGTGTTTTTTATTTTAAAGATTTTTTTCAATTCTTAGCGGGCGACTAAAACATGACATCGCCCGCTGTTTTTTCAAATGGTCGTCCGCCGTCGTTACATTCTTGCCCGCTGCATACAGTTTTTATATTCCGTAGCAGCTTTATTCAACCCCATCACGATCACGTCGGCAAGTTTCATAACCAGGTTAAGCCTAGTATTTTGCAGAACCAGATATTCCATGAACCCTCCTATATTAACTATGCCGGTAACGTGGATCTGGCCGACCGGGGGTAGGTCCTTGTTGACCCCGGCGCCTGGGAGCAGTGAGCCGTCCCCCAGGTTGATACAGCCGACATTCTCAATACGGCCAAGGCATGCATCGACAGCTATGACAAACGGGTCCTCATATATACTGTTAATCTCTTCCAGTACCTGCCCCAGGTTGCTGGCGTGCACGGGTTTATCTAAAGTTCCATATACTACGAAAAAATCCTGTGTCTGGGAGTCTATTTTTGATCCTACAAGCGGGCCCAGGCAATCTCCTGTTGAGCGGTCAGTGCCTATATCAGTGCCTATACAGAGCAGGATTTTAGGGCCGCTATAGTGTATGTCATACCTTTGCATGCGCAAGACAAGGTCCGCCGCTATTTTGCTTGGAGCCAAAGAATCTTCAGCGTTGATCCTTGTTTTGTATTGGTTGGATGTTTCCATTTTCTTGTTTAAAGCAACCATTTTGAGCTCCTCCCCTAAAACAACGCTTATTAATATATTTATTACCACTTTAGGGGGGCTGTTATTCCTTGTTCTGATAATTTTTGGTCAGCGTCTGCCGCTGCCTGCATAGGTATTGGTTAAGAGACCATAGCTGCAAATTTTATTTTGCCGGGCGGTGACAAAAATACGTGTTGGCGCTAATTTTTTGATGCTGGTCAAGGTAGTAAGCATTTATCTGGGTTCGGTAATCGGCGCTGGTTTTGCCACAGGCCAGGAAATCATGCAATTCTTTATCCTGCACGGCAGCAACGCTTTAAAAGGGGCGTTTGTAGCTACATTTTTATTTGCCTACCTGGGCGGCTTAGTAATGTTTCTATCCGTGACCATGCGGTCGGGTAGCTACAAAAAATTACTTAACTATTTAATCGGCGCAAAGGCTGGAAAATTTATGGACGTGCTTAGTCTCGCTATGCTGCTGGGTGGTCTTAGTGTAATGATGGCTGGTAGCGGGGCGGTTCTGGGGGAACAATTGGCCTGGTCTTCACGTTCCGGCATTTTGCTAATGGCGCTTCTAACCAGCGCAGTGCTTCTGGGAGGAGTAGAAGGGGTCTTGGCCGCTAATGTTTTTATAGCGCCAACTAAGTTTTTGGCGCTGGCGGGCATTTCTATCGCTGCTATCCTGGCTTCAGGGTGCCCGGCTTTAATGTTGGTTTCGCAGGCGCCCTGCGCCGGGGGTGTAGCCGGTCACTGGGCGCCTGCGAGCATCTTATATGTTTCTTATAACATGGTCGTGCCGGTCGCTGTCCTTTCCTCGTTAGGTGGTACAGTATCCCTTAAAACGGGTATCGCCGGGGGGGTTATAGGTGGGTTCCTCCTTGGTATAGCTGTTATTTTGATGTCTCTTGCCGGATTGGCCTACTTGCCGGAAGCAGCCTCCTACCAGATCCCGTTTTTATACTTAGTTCGGCGCCTTGGGGCAGGTTTCAGCCGGGCGCTTGGATTGTTAATCTGGCTGGCTATATTTACGACAGCGATTGCTAATGCTCACGGCATTGCCAGCAGGTTGGCTCCAAACGGCGGGCGCCGTTATCGCTTGTGCGGCGTTGGCGCCTGTTTGCTTGCCTTGCCTCTAGCTAGATACGGCTTCGCCAACTTGGTCCGCTTTTTATACCCTCTTTTTGGTTTAGCTGGACTTGTCCTGCTTATTTCATTATTATTTAAACCGGTCCATATATTTTTTAATAAAAACAAAAAATACTTCAAATAATGTAAGGAATCCTTATAATTAATATGAGTTGGTTTATTGAGTTATTATTTGCGTACTCGCCGGGGAGAGAGTCTTTTTGAACTGGTTGGATTGGTTAATAGCAGTTACAATTGCTTTTTCAACTTTTCAAGGGTTTCGCTTGGGGCTGTTTGCCAGTGTCGCTAGGCTCGCCGGGATATTAGCCGGGCTGGGAGTAGCGATAACCTATCGCCATGACCTTGTTGAATATCTGATCAATCGGTGGGATTTGGGGGAAAAAATTCTTCCTCTCGTGACCGGAATTTTAAGATTTTGGTTTCCTGCCGTGAAAACAGCGCCCCCGGCTACTGCTACAGGTATTTTGTCAACTACTGTGCCGGTACTCCCTTATGATTTGGGGCAGGTTGGCGATTACCTGGCCAGGACCATTGTTTCCGGCATCCTGGATGCTTTTGGCTTCCTGGCTTTGTTTCTAGCGGTCGTCTGGTCGGTTAATTTTGTGGCTCGTCTTCTAACCAGTGTTGCCGACGCTTGTCCCCTAGGTCCTCTTAACCGCCTTGGGGGACTTCTCTTCGGCGCCGCCAGGGGTTTGTTGCTGGTGATCATTGTGCTCACGCTGATGTCGCCCTTCCAGCAACCAAAAAGTGTCCCGGGGCTCCGCCCTGAGACCCCAGGTGTTTACCCGGGTGGCAAAGCATTTGGTGAATCAAAATTATTGCCCTATTTTTATCCTTATCTGGAGGCTATCGGGTGGTCGTTGCAGCAAGATACTGATGACTCAAAACCGGGTATAAAAGAGAATTATTTATTTGATGTAGGACCACAAAATGAGGTTTAAGTATTTTAAATGTGTATAAAGAAAGGAGTTGCTTATTTGTGGTAGCTTCGAGCGGGCGCCACCCGGCTACATTGCTGGCTTATCGCAGGCAAAGCGCCTGGGAGCGCATGAGTGAAAGTGAAAAAAACCTGTCTTCGGCATTTAATGAAGATTATAAAGCATTCTTGAGTGCCTTTAAGACAGAAAGAGAGGTAACTGCTGCCGCGAAAAATATCCTTCACAAGGCCGGAGAAGGTTATAACCGGTTAAGGCCGGGCGATAGGGTTTATACGGTCAACCGCCACAAGACCGTCGTTGCGGCAATTATCGGAAAGGAACCTTTTGGGGGGGGTATGAATATAATTGGCGCCCATATCGATAGCCCCCGTTTAGACTTAAAACCACAGCCCATCTATGAAGAAGAAGGGCTAGTCTTTCTTAAGACGCATTACTACGGGGGGATAAAAAAATACCAGTGGCTTTCTGTGCCTCTATCTTTGCACGGTGTAGTTGTGAAATCTGATGGTACCGCTATTAACCTGGTAATCGGTGAGGATCCTGGCGAGCCCGTCTTTACTGTATCGGACTTACTGCCGCACCTGGCTAAAGATCAGATGAATAAAAAGATGATTGACGCCATACCCGGTGAAAGCATGAACGTCTTGGCCGGTGGGATA
>JALHFC010000018.1:18795-32022 GCA_022839445.1 Pelotomaculum sp. | reverse complement strand
CTCCGCCTATATTATATATAATGCGGGGTGACTTGCAAAGAGCAGATTGGTCCAAGACCTAGTGTCAATGCTTGCTTTTGTCGAAATGCTGCCATATAATTTAAAAAGTTAAATTATATTTATTTAATTATAAATTGGAGGACTTATGAGCGAGGGGTTACGGGAAAAAGGTTTAAGGCTATTGCCGCCGGTAGATGAGGTAATCAGGGACATCAGGGTGTCAAAACTATTGGCGGAGGGGCATTCGCGCAGCGTGGTCCTTGATTCGGTGCGGTCAATCCTGGCTGAAGAACGGCAAAGGATTTTGTCGGGCGTTGCGCCGGAGAGTAATATAAATAAAAAAGAGGAATTCTTTGATTTTATTGTTTTAAAATCGCTGGCTGCCGTCCGGCTGTCATCGCGCCCTAACCTGCGGCGGGTAATTAACGCCACCGGTGTAGTTATCCATACCAACCTAGGGCGTTCCGTCCTTAGCCCGCGCGCCAGGCAGGCAGTAAGTGAAGTGATTTCCGGTTATTCAAATCTGGAGCTGGACCTGGATACCGGGCAAAGGGGATCAAGATACGCGCCGGTAGAGCCGCTGTTGACCCGCCTAACCGGGGCTGAGGCTGCTTTGGTAGTTAACAATAACGCGGCCGCGGTGCTGCTGGCTTTAAGTACGCTGGCCAAAGGCCGCGAGATTATTGTGTCCAGAGGGCAGTTAGTGGAAATCGGCGGCTCGTTTAGGATTCCTGAAGTGATGGAACAAAGCGGGGCACGCTTGGTTGAAGTCGGCACTACCAACAAGACCCACCCGGATGATTACCGTAGGGCTATAAATGAAAATACCGCCCTCCTTCTCCACGTCCATACCAGCAATTACCGCATTATTGGATTTACCAGTGAGACAACGGTTGCCGAAATGGTGGCAATCGGGCGGGAATATTCCCTTCCCGTTATGTCTGATCTAGGCAGCGGTTTTCTGGTGGACCTGGGCTCTTACGGGTTGCCGCCGGAGCCCACGGTGCAGGAAGTGGTGGAGGCAGGGCCGGATATTGTTACTTTTAGCGGGGACAAGCTATTGGGAGGACCCCAGGCGGGCGTTATCGTCGGCAAGCGTCGTTTTATTGATGCAATGAAGAAAAACCCGCTGACCAGAGCGCTTCGGATTGGCAAAATGACTGTGGCGGCCCTGGAGGCTACCCTGCGGGAATACCTGGATCGAGAAAGGGTGTTAAAAGAGGCGCCCACGCTAAAAATGTTGACCGCGAGCCAAAGCGAGCTGGGGCGAAAGGTGTCGGAACTAGCCGGTTGCTTGATCAAAGCGTTGGGTGATAAAGCTGAAGTTAAAGTAGAAAATAACATGTCGGCTGTCGGCGGTGGGGCCATGCCGGCTGCTGCTCTTCCCACGCTGGTAGTAGCAGTGCGTCCCCGGAAGATTTCCGCCGGCGAGCTGCAATCTATACTGCGGCAGGGGGAGCCGGCTGTAATGGGGAGGGTGCAGGAAGACAAGCTTTTGCTGGATGTCCGCACCATTTGCGATACGGAGTTTCACCCGCTAGCAGAAGCGCTGGTCGGTGCGCTAGAGCAAAGGAAAGGGGTGGAAGAGATTTGAAACACCTCATTATCGGCACTGCGGGACACGTGGACCACGGTAAAACCGCCCTGGTTAGGGCTATGACCGGGGTTGACACCGACCGGTTGAAGGAGGAAAAAGACAGGGGTATCTCCATAGAACTGGGTTTTGCCTACCTAAATTTGCCAGGTGGACGGCGGGCCGGCATAGTTGATGTGCCGGGCCACGAGCGCTTTATAAAAAACATGTTGGCCGGGGCAGGGGGGGTTGACCTGGTATTGCTGGTCATTGCCGCCGATGAAGGAGTCATGCCCCAAACCCGGGAACACCTTGACATTATTCAGTTGCTTCAGGTAAAAAAAGGGGTAGTTGTCCTCACCAAAGTCGACCTGGTAGAAGAGGAATGGCTGGAACTGGTCCAAGAAGACGTAAATGATTTTTTAAAAGACACCGTTTTAAAGGATGCTCCCGTAGTCGTGGTTTCGGCGGTAACCGGACAGGGTATACCGGAGTTGCTGTCATTGATTGAACAGGTAGCCCAAGAAGTCAAGCCCAGGTTTGGCGCCGGTCCTTCAAGGCTGCCGGTAGACCGGGTTTTTTCAATAACGGGATTTGGCACTGTGGTGACCGGGACACTGCTTTCCGGTTTCATTCATGTCGGGGATGTAGTCGAAATCCAGCCTCAGGGACTATCTTCGAGGGTCCGCTCCATTCAGGTGCATGGTGAAAAAGTAGGGACGGCGGAAGCCGGGCAGAGGGTGGCCGTTAACCTGGCCGGTTTGGAGTTGGAACAGATCGAGCGCGGCAGTGTTGTAGCCGGGCCAAAAAGCCTTACTCCAACTCAGCGCCTGGACGTGCGCTTATTGTTGCTAAAAAGTGCCGCCAGGCCCCTTAAACACAGGGCCCGGGTACGCTTTTATCTAGGAGCCAGAGAAACTTTGGGCCGGGTGCTGCTGCTAGACAGGGAGGAACTGCAACCCGGATCACTTGTGTATGCCCAACTGGAACTGGAAGAGCCGGCGGTGGCGGCCAGGGGAGATCGCTTTGTCATCCGGTCGTACTCACCGATGATGACAATCGGCGGCGGTTCAGTAATAGACCCGTTGCCCAGACGCAAGTATAAGCGTTTTCGTGAGGAGGTCCTTAAGGCTTTAGCAACCCGAGAAAGGGGCACGCCGGACGAAATTATTGAGCAGTATCTTCTTGGCAATCCGGGGCTTATAACACCGGACGGCATTGCTTCGGGCGCCGGCATGCAGAAGGGTGAAGTGGAAGAAGCTGTCCGCTATTTGGCCAATGAAGGCAGGGTTAAACAAATCAGCGGGGATGGAAAGGGTTACTTGGTCCTATCCGGCGTCTACCGGCTTTGGGCCGGGGAAATTTGCCGGTTGTTGGAGTCTTACCACAGGGATTACCCCATGCGTGAGGGATATTCCAAAGAAGAGCTCCGCTCCCGCAAGTACCAGTCGTTAAATAATAAAACTTTTCAGCTTTTGCTCCTGGAAATGGAAAGGGACGGCTACCTCCGGGTTGCGCCACAGGCAGTTGCTTTGCAATCTTTTAATCCCGGTCCGGGACCTGAGGTTGAAAAACAGATTTTAAAGATCCGCAAAACAATGGAAGACGCTTCTTTCCTGCCACCCTCCTGGTCTGATCTTTGTCGCGACGCCGCTGTTAGTAAGGACAGTGAAATTGAACTGTTACAGTACCTTTTGAGGACCGGGGAAATGGTGAAGGTAGCTGAAGACCTGTACTTTCAAAAGGATGTATTGCTGGAGGCACGGGAAAAAGTAGCGGGTTACCTCCGGGAAAAAGGTGAAATAACTGTAGGGGAAGTGAGGGATTTACTGCACACCTCCCGCAAATATGCCCTGCCGCTGCTTGAGTATTTTGACCGGGAAAAAGTAACCCGGCGTGTTGGTGACAAGCGCCTGCCGGGGCGGGCCTTGGGGATATGAGCGGGATCACAGACTTAAATTTGATGTTGGAGGGGCCGGGAAGTTGGTTTTGAAAAAATCTTATAGCGCCGGCACGGGCAAGTATCAAATTATAATGTTAGCCACAATAACTGAAGACGGCGTTGTTGCGCAAATATATGGCGGTGAAAAAGCCCATGTAGGGGCCATAGCCCTAAGTATACCGGGGCCGGGGGCGGCCGCCCCGGAAAAGGTGAGCTGCAGCACAACTGTCGTGCCTTTACTGGGGCATAAAGATGATGAAGTAGCCAGACCCGTGGCGGAAGAGTTGGCGAAAACATGGGGCAGCCCTGTTGTTGTAGTGGCGGGAATTCATGTTGACAATGCCAACAAGGAAGATATCCGGAAGTTGCTTCACAACTGTAAGGAGGTTACGAGGGAGCTAATCCAAGAACTTAACGGTTTAAAACAACGGGAGCGTATATTTTAAACTAGTCATGCATACCCTTCTTAAATAGAAAAGGGGACATACTTCCCGCATGGTCATGGTTCGGTCGGGGTATCCCCTGCCAAAGAAGGGTGGTATGCGTTTTGATTATAGTGTTTCGTACCATCAGGATTAGGAAAAGGACTATTTTGATTCTGGCCTGTGCGCTGCTGGTCACTTTAATTTGTTTCCGGGTGGCGACCGCCCGGCTGCAAGAGCGCTATGTTACGGCTATAGCATGGTCACTGGCCGGCAAGATGATCGTTGTCGATCCGGGTCACGGTGGAGAAGACCCGGGCGCTTTAGGCAGCACGGGTGTCCATGAAAAAGACATAGTATTGGATGTATCAAAGAAACTTGTAGATATACTGCGCCAGGCCGGGGCGGAAGCCTTGTTGACAAGGGAAAACGACCGTGATTTGAGCGACTCCGGTATTTTGAGTTTGCACGATATCAAAAGGCAGGATTTGTTCCGCCGGGTGGACCTTGCCAATCAAAAGAACGCTGATTTGTTTATCAGCATTCACGTTAACAGCTTTCCCGACCGGCGTGAATGTGGCCCGCAGACTTTTTCCCAGCCCGGATCAGTAGAGAGCAAAAAACTTGCTGAAGCCATCCAGCGTGAGTTTAACCGTTATTTGGAGAACCCGGGCCGTGCGGCTAAACAGGTTGATTACTATGCCAACAGGATGACAAAAATGCCCAGCGCCATCATCGAGATTGGCTTTATCAGCAATCCGGGGGAAGAAAAACTAATGCTGGATCCGGTTTATCAGAACAGGATCGCCTGGTCGATATATGCCGGGATAGCCCGCTACCTTGCCTCACCGGGGGCGGTCCCGTCGCCGCTGTAAGGAGCCTAAAAATTTAGTTGCCTAAGACCTTGCGCCGGTCCATTTTTCGGTTAGTTAATTAACTTTATATAGGGTATACAGACTGGTGAAACCACGGTGGATAGCAAAACAAAAAACAAGCGGCGGTACCTGGACGTATGAACAGTACAGCGCCTGGTTAAGCGACGCCGGCCTTAGCGATATTGGACTTCACGCGCTGGGCGGTAGGCATCTTTTAACGGCAAGAAAGTAATTATTTTAATGTGAAAAAAGTTAAAAGGCCACTTGAAGTGGCCTTTTCTGTCATATAATATATATATAGAAAATACTATCAATTCGGGGGTGACCTTATGTCCATCGTCGGTATAATTATTGCGGTTATATTTTTTACCGTGGGGGTTATCGGCTCGGTTTTACCGGCGTTGCCCGGGGCGCCCCTGATCTGGCTAGGTATGCTTATATACGGCCTTTTTGTAAAGTTTAACAACCTTTCGACGTATTTTTTTATAGGTCAGGCCTTGGCAGTGGGGTTGATATTTTTAATTGACTACCTGGCGGGAGTTTGGGGAGTGAACCGTTACGGGGGCTCAAAGGCGGCGGTCTGGGGCAGTATCCTGGGCGGGCTGCTGGGAGTAATCTTTATGGGTCCGTTAGGGCTTATATTCGGTCCTTTTATCGGCGCCATTGCGGGTGAGCTTTACCAAAGGAGCTCGCTTGAAAAAGCTTTCCGGGTAGGCATGGGCACAATGATCGGATTTTTAGGCGGCATGGTTTTAAAACTGTCAATAGAGATTGTAATGATTGTGTGGTTTTTTACAACAATTCTTTAACAAAAAAAAGCGCCGGTATAAAAACCACCGGGGCTTTTTAATTTGAAAAACATATTACAGGCGCCTAGGGCGTCAGCCCCAGCTCCAGTGCTAGTGTCTTAAAAGCTGGCAGCGAGTTCAAGATAACTTTTTTATCTATACAATATGATATGCGAAAATAGCCGGGCGTGCCGAAACCGCTGCCGGGCACAAGCAAAATGTTGTGTTTTTGCGCTGCTTTAACGAATTCCACATCATCCGGCAATGGGGAAGCAGGGAATAAGTAGAACGAGCCTTGTGGCTTGACCATTTTAAAGCCCAGGGCGGTCAAATTATTATACAGGATATCCCTTTTTCCCTGGTATTCGGCGATGTCCACGCTTTCATACTGCAGCCCGGCAACAACGCGCTGCATCAGCGCCGGGGCGTTGACAAACCCCAGGGTCCGGTTGCAAAATATCAGCCCTTCCAATAATAGCTCCGGCCCTTCTATTTTTGGCGAATACGCGATGTAACCTATACGCTCGCCGGGTAAGGCCAGGTCTTTGCTGTGCGAAGTAACTACAATGCTGTTTTTAATCCAGTTAAATACGCTGGGCACGGAGCCGCCGTCATATACTATTTTTGCATAGGGTTCATCGGATATAACATAAACCGGGCGTCCTAGTTCCTTTTCCTTTATTGCTATCAGTTTCCCTAGCCCTTCAAGGGATGCGGCGTCATAAACCACACCGGTGGGGTTGTTGGGGGAATTGATGATTATCCCCTTTGTCCGCGGCGATATGGCCGCGCCAATGGCGCCCAAGTCCAACTTAAATTCCGGTGTAGTGGGTACTTCTTTAATGACGCCCCCATGGTTGTCGATATAAAATTTGTATTCCACAAAAAAGGGGGACAAAATGATCACTTCATCGCCCTGGTCCAGCAGGGTTTTTAAGACTACGTTTAACGCCCCGCCGGCGCCGCAGGTCATGACAATGTGGTTAGCATTAAAAGGCAGGTCCGTTTGCTCCGCCAATGCTTCAGCCACGGCCGTCCGTGTTTCAACATACCCGGCATTACTCATATAGCGGTGCATACCCGGAACAGGTTCTAGCGCCAGCTTTTTCAAAGCTTCTTTAAAAGCCGCCGGGGGCTCCACATTCGGGTTTCCAAGGGTGAAGTCATAGACTTGATCCGCGCCGTAAATTTTTCTTAACCTTTCCCCTTCTTCGAACATTTTACGGATCCAGGAGGCGCTTGATAGGAATGTTTCAATTTTTTTAGAGATAGCCATGCGTCCACTCCTCACTTAAAAATTTTGTTGGTACCATCTTACAACAAACCAAAAAAAAATTAAAGCTCTAAAGTCGTTGCTTCTCAAGGGGTAGACAAAGTATGACATAACCTCTCAATAATACCCCCTGGATATATATTTTAGACTCACTTATAATTAACAAGCCGGCAGAAATCAATGTAGCGAGGAGAAAAAGGATGACAAAACAGGCTCATATTACCCCTTTGGGACAGGTTACGATCCCGCGTTCTGTCATGAAATCACTTGGTATTTGTGGGGGGAACGATATTTTAGTTGAAGTGGAAAACGGCCGGTTAGTTTTAAGAAAAATGGAAAAAACAAATTTAGATAACAAAAGAAATCAAATATACAAGGTTGGGTAAGATAACGTAGTTTCAATAAGGTTTAGCCGAATCAATACAATTAGTTTCGCGAAATTATTCTCCTAAAATAATTATGCTAAAAAGGAAGCAAGGGAACCGTCCCCTTGCTTCCTTTTCAGCCAAAAAAGAAGTCTTTTTGTGGCCAATTTGAATATGATGTTTATGTATTGCAATTTTTATTGATAGGTGGTTTTATGCTTTTAAACACAGTAAAAGTTATTTGGCAACAGGGAGGCCTTGGTGCGCCTGTGCTCGTCGCCTGGAGGAAAGTGGCGGATGGAAGACCCGATTTAGTGGCGGCTGCGGCAGAAAATGTCTATCTTTTTATTGCTTCCCCAGCAGGATATAATCTTGGCGTCGCTATTAACGTTGGGGAGAAAGTGTTGAGCCTAGCCACCGGTTTAGCTTTTTTAACGCAGGATGATAATATCGCGCTAGGATTTGATGACAGGGTGGTTATTTACGGCGCCGGCCGCAGCGCCTTATCCCTGCTATGGGAAACGGAGCGGGAGCCGGGCGCCCGGTTTGTGGACCTGGCTCTTGCCGATATAGACGGCGACGGCAGGGAAGAAGTGGTGGCAGCTTCGGAAGGTAAAGAAGCGTTGTATTTTTACCGGCTAACTGGAGAAACAGCGGGCGAGGCGCGGCTGGAGCTGCTGGCTATCAGGGTTTTGCCGGGACCGGCTGAGAAAGTTACTGTTGTCAAAACAACTGAAGGGGAAGTTCCTTATATTGTTGCCGCGTATAGAAACGGCGCCACTTCCGGTCTGCTTACGTTGTCGTTTACGGAAAGAGGGTTTGTAGGAGGGCCGTTTGTTGAGATGTTGCCTGCCCCTGTAACCTCACTGACCGGGGGTAACCTAGGCAGGCAACCGGGAGGAGATTTCGCCTGGGGTGGTGGTGACGGGGTGGTGAGGGTAATGAAGATTAACAGTCAGCTTGCCACCATAATAACCACGGATAATTTGGGGAGCGCAATTCCGGCTTTAACAGCCGGCAAACTACCGGGGGATCCTCAAGATACATTAATTGCAGGCACTCCTGAAGGATATCTTTTCGGTTATCAATCACCAATCGAAAGAAGCGCGCCGGATTGGGCCGTGTGGACCGGCAGGCCGGCAAATAGCCTTGATGTGAGCGACGAGGGAATGCTAGGACTTGGCGCAACCGACGGGTTTGTGCAAGTGTGGCTGCTGTCCCCGGGCAAAACTATTCATATTGTCCGTCCCGGGGAAACACTGACATCGATAGCGGCAAGATACAGTATCACGGTGGCGGCAATAATGGAGGTAAATACAATAATTGAACCGGGCTTAATATTTCCTGGACGGGCGCTGCTTATTCCTTGAATAAATTTTATGTTTGCGCCGGTATTGACACTGGAAAGGCCTAAAGGTTATACTTTTTAAAACGTAGATGTGGCCAAGCAGAGGGGGAATAACAATTGAAGTTGCGTCTAGGCTTACCGAAAGGTAGTCTTCAGGAGGCTACCTTTCATCTTTTTAAGCAGGCTGGTTTTGATCTGACAGTTAGGAGCCGTTCCTATTTTCCGGCGGTAAATGACCCCGAGTTGGAAGTGGTGCTAATGAGGGCGCAGGAAATTCCACGCTATGTCAATGATGGAGTGCTTGACGCCGGTTTGAGCGGCCTGGACTGGATCTTGGAAAACGAGGCGGACGTTATTGAGGTTGCCGACCTTGTATATGCAAAAAGCACTTCAAACCCCATCCGCCTGGTAATTGCCGTTTCTAAATACAGTGATATCATGACTGTATCCGACCTAAGCGGCAAGAGGGTCGCAACCGAACTAGTGAGGGTGACGCAGAAATATCTTAAAGAAAACGGGGTTGAAGCCTTTGTGGAATACTCATACGGGGCCACTGAGGTAAAAGTACCCGATCTGGTGGATGCAATTGCCGACATTACTGAAACAGGTAGCTCCATAAAGGCAAATAACTTGCGGGTTATCGCAACAATTCTGGAATCTACCACCAAGCTCCACGCGAATAAGGTAGCCTGGGAAGATCCTTGGAAAAGGGAAAAACTACAAAACCTTGCCGTTCTACTACAAGGAGCGCTTCGGGCCAGGTCAAAAGTCGGCCTGAAGATGAACGTGCCCGGGGAGCAGTTAGAAACAATTCTAGAGATATTACCGGCAATGAAACAACCCACCATTTCCAAACTTGTCCGCAGTGACTGGGTTGCAGTAGAGGTAATCCTGGAGGATAAACAAGTGCGCGATCTCATTCCGGCCTTAAAAAAAGCCCGCGCTCAGGATATTATTGAATATCCCCTAAATAAGGTAATTCCCTAGGCACAGCTGTGATAGCTAGGTTAGTTATATATCAAGCATATTTGAACGATTGTGAAAATATATTCCTCTCGGCGCCAAAAACTCTTTCATGGCCTTTTGTGCCTTTAGAAAGGAGCGGATATAAATATGCAGGAAAACGATTTTTTAACCTCACTGCCACCCGGCTATAACGAAAATACCCTTTTGTTACTGGTCCAAAGCCCCAAAGTCCTTTACGCCTACTGGGAATTATCGGGAGGCTTGAAGGATGCGCTGTGCAGGCAAGAAAAAAAATTGCTGATCAGATTATATATTGAGGGGCAAGGGACTTGCAGTACACGTAGCATTGATATTGCGAAAAATAATATTTATTTTTCCGATGTCAAACCGGGGTTGACCTATTACTGTGAGATAGGCACATTTAATTCGGGGGATAGGTTTTACCCGCTTTTGCGCTCCGACCCGGTAACTGCCCCCTATGACCGTCCTTCAGTGGACCACGTTTCAGCAAAGGGCGATTTTCATAAACTGCCCTCGTCATTGTACCTAAGTTCATGGGCGCTATACAAGGAAAAAGAATAAACCGGTGGCGCCGGTTTTTCTTTACCTTACGATTAACACCGGGCAGTTAGCGTAGCGGGTAACACGGTTACTCACGCTTCCCATTAAATAACCTTTGATTTCACTAAGGCCACGGCTGCCCATTACGATCAAGCCGCACCCGGTTTCTTTTGCTTTCTTAATAATTTCATCAGCAGGTTGTCCAACAGCAATACACGATGAAATATTTAGACCATAAGCCTTCAGATCATCTTTTACCTGTGCTATGGCATCATGACCATGTTTGGTAAACTCATCCATGATAGCTTGCTGGATATCACCTAAATGATTGGGTCTGCCGCCGATATATGGGGGCAGCGAAGGTGCCACATGAAAAAGGATCAGCTCCGAGCCCATCTTACAAGCGAGCTCCGCGCCATGCAGCGCTGCCTTTGCTGCTTTTTCGGACCCATCTAAAGGCACTAGGATTTTCTTATACATTATTTTTTTGACCTCCAAACCCAATTAATATTTGCATTAATTATTTTCTTGGTCAATCTTCTATCTCCTTTTAAACTGCTGCTATTTAAAAATAAAAAAATGGCCGGTGCTAACCCGGCCATTTTTAATTGATGCTAGATGAACCCCCCGAATAAGAAGAAAATGATGATGATAAAGAAGAAAAAGGTGAAAAAGAAAGAAAAATTGAAAGAGCCTGCGATGCCTCCACTTACTCCTCCGCCAGTGCCAAAAGCCATAAAATACTTACCTCCTTAATAATTCTATTTCTGTATAATATGATTAATAGGAGTTGGGTGTTACTCTTTGAAATAACGGAAGCAAGGGGACGGTTCTTTTGCTTCCGGCGGTTATTGCAAGGATTTTTGGACCTGTTCGAGTGTGCTTCCCATTTGGGTGTTTAGCTGTAGGAGGCGGGAGCATTGTTGCGATACATCGGGATGCCCCGCATCAGCTATTTGTTGAATCAGTTTTCCCATTTCTAATGTGCTGTTTTGGATGTCGCGAATAAAAAATGAAGCCTGTTCACGCATGAGGGTTTCGTTGCCGCGATGTTTAAATAATTCGGAGAACAAAGACATTTACTCACCCTTCTTTTTATATTTGGCATAACCTACGGAGCATGACGCGCCTTACGTGTTTTTATATAAATAATAACGGTGGTAGTAATGATTAATAAGATGCTTACAAGCTGGGCTACCCTTAACGGACCAAGCATCAGGCTGTCTGTGCGCAGACCTTCGATAAAAAAACGGCCGGCTGAATAAAACGCCAGGTATAAAAGAAAGAGCTGGCCTGAAAATTTTTTTCGGGCGCGATATAAGATCAAAAAGGCAAAAACCAGCAGGTTCCAGGTAGACTCATATAAAAAAGTAGGGTGGTGATATTGCCCGGCGATAAACATTTGCTTCTGAATGAAAATGGGGAAGCGGCTGATGAATTCTGCGGTAACAGGTCCCCCGAAAGCCTCCTGGTTTATAAAATTGCCCCAGCGTCCTATAGCTTGTCCTAGGATAATGCTTGGCGCCAGGATATCGGCCAGTTTCCAGGGATTTAACTTCTTTTTTAAAACGTAAAAATAACCTGCTAAAAAACCCCCTATAAGTCCGCCATGAAAAGCCAGTCCCCCGTGCCAGGTTGAAAAGATCTCCAAGGGATTTGAGCCGTAGTATTCCCAGTTAAAAAGCACATAATACAGCCTAGCCCCGATAATCGCAGCCGGTATTATTAAAATGAGCATGTTTAAAATGTGCTCCGGGTCAACACTACTTTTTAACGCCTGGTAATATGCCAGCGCCGACCCCAGGATGAATGCGGTTGTAATAATTATTCCATACCAATGAATGGGTATGGGACCAAGCTCAATTGCCACCGGGTCAATCATCTTCCAAACCTCCCCAAACCATACAAATCCTTTTACCATAATAGTAGAGAAAGACTGGTTTTACAACCAGTCTTTTTCTGGTACAATTTTATTGAGATTTCATTTTGAATATCTTAAATTGAGCCTGTTCGAAATAACAGCTTTTAACATTTCAGTCAACTTACAAAAACCAACATTACTATTTCCGCGGTGACAAATTTTATTCACCATAAAAGGATATCATAACATGCATTCATGTAATAAGTGATAATACTTTGTTATGATAAAATGAAGGAGGTTTGAAGCAGATGACCATACATGATTTGGAAATGGGTAACAGGATGGACGAGCGCCGGAAGATGATCGAGGAACAACTTGTTCCGCGCGGTATAAAAAACAAAGCCGTTTTACAAAGCATGCTCACCGTGCCGCGTCACCGGTTTGTCCCCGGTCAGTTACAAGCATATGCTTATCATGACGGACCGCTTTCCATCGGCAAGGGGCAGACCATAAGCCAGCCTTATATCGTTGCTTTAATGGCCGAGGCGCTGGAACCTTCCCCTACAGATCGTGTTCTGGAAATTGGAACAGGGTCCGGTTATGCCGCAGCGGTCCTGTCCTGTTTGGTATCCACAGTTTATACTATGGAGCGTCTTGAAACCCTCGCACAGGAAGCGCAATCACGCTTTCTTGAATTGAACTATGATAATATTAAAGTCCGCATCGGTGACGGAACAAAGGGTTGGCCGGAGGAAGCGCCTTTTGACGGTATCCTGGTGTCCGCGGGGGCGCCAGTTGTTCCGGATTCCCTTTGCAGTCAACTCAAACCGGGAGGGCGGCTAGTGATTCCGGTAGGTGGCAAGGGTTATCAGGAACTAGTCAGGGTGCGGCAAAAATCTCCCAACAAGTTTGACCGGGAATATTTAGGAGCGGTGTGTTTCGTTCCACTTATTGGTGAAGAAGGTTGGGAATAATTTTCGTATGCTAATTCCCGAAAAAAAGGATCGGTACGGATCTTTGTAGAATGTAATAAATATTGCAATGTATTATATTATTTATCCAGTCAGGATTATTAATGGCTGGATAATATGTTTTTTTGTATTTGTGTCGAATAATGTAGAATGTTTCAATGTGCGGAGGTAAATTAATGTACAGCGACTTTTCTTATTACAATAATGACCATTCGGGAACAATGTCTTACAAGCACATCTGCCTGCTTTATAAAACGCTGGAGGAGTGGTGGGCGTCCACTG
>JALHFC010000018.1:13791-18710 GCA_022839445.1 Pelotomaculum sp. | reverse complement strand
CGGGGGCTTAATTAACCCCGACCGGACGGTTGCCCTGTTGGTTGACGAAAGAAGAAAGGCTATAACTGAAGGATATCCCGCCTTAACGATATTAACGGAAATGACATGGGTGCTCTCAGGACGCGAGGGAGCGGATAAATTGCCGGAATATGAAGCAAAGCTAAACCGGGATTTTCCCCCTTATTATCCATGTTCTATTATCTGCCTATATAACAGGGATAGTTTTGAGCCGGCAACTATAAAAGATGTAATTATGACACATCCGGTTTTGATTAATGGCAATCGCATATACAAAAACAACTATTACATGCCTTGCTGGAAGTTCCTCGATGAAAAGCGTAGCATGCATGAGGTAAATCTCATGCTGGATAACCTGGAGCACGAGCGTGTCGTCAGAGAGCGGCTATTATTTTTTGCCGAAGCGTTAGAATATTCATCCCAGCCTTTTGTTGCCCGTTACCACGGCGGTCATATCATTGCATGTAACCCGGCCTTTTGTAACCTAACCGGTTATACCGAAAAGGAATTGTGTGAGATGCCACTAAAGGCAGGCATTACGCCTTCCGACTGGTTTAAAAACGAAGCAAATGTATTGAAGGAAATGCGCCGGACCGGGCAGCCGCAGCTTTTTGAAAAAGAATATTTCCACAAGGACGGCCACCGGATATCTGTAGAGTTGCTTTTGCACCAGTCCCTTGACTCGGAAGGGTTGTTTTATTACGCCTTCGTTACCGACATCACCGAACGCAAGCGGGCGCAGGAGCAATTAGTTGAAAGCGAAAAGCGTTACCGCCAAATAGTCGAGACTTCCGGCGACGGCGTGTGGATAATCGACGCCGATAACAGAACAAGCTTTGCGAACGAAAGGTTTGCAAGAATGACAGGCTATCCCATAGGAGAGCTGATTGGTAAACATGTTCTGGAGTATTTTGATAAAATTTACCACAGTGTTATAACGGCTAATTTGAGGTCAATCCAGCGGGGAAAAAACATCCGGAAGGACACAAAGTTTCGCCGGAAAGACGGTGGAGTACTATGGTCGATTGTATCTTCAACGGCTATCTTCGATAAAAGCGGCGCTTACGCCGGAGCGCTAGGTATGATCACCGATATTACAGAGCGCAAGCGAATGGAGAAGGAACTTGAATATATCAGTTTGCACGATCCCCTTACCGGACTCTACAACCGTACTTTTTTTGAAAAGGAGATGCTCCGGGCCGGGGTTGAAACTCAAAAACACGCTGGAATCATTGTATGTGATCTGGATTGCCTCAAATTCATCAACGACACGCTAGGGCATGATGTCGGCGACGCGCTACTGGTGGAGGCGGCCGGTGTCTTTAAAGCTTCTTTTCGGGATAGTGACCTGATTGCCCGTATCGGTGGGGATGAATTTGCGGTTTTAATTCCGTATGGCAATGAGGAAACCATTATCAAGGCCTGCGAAAGGGTAAGGGGCGCTGTCGCCAGGTATAACGCAACACGGCCGGAACTTCCTTTAAGCTTGTCTATTGGTTTTGCCGTCAGCAAAAGATTACCGGTAAGTATGAGTGAGCTGTTCAAGGAAGCAGACAACAATATGTACCGGGAAAAGCTATGCCACAGCCAAAGCGCCCGCTGCGCTATTGTTCAGACCCTCGTGAAGGCGCTGGATGTAAGGGACTTTATTGCCGGGGGTCACGCGGACCGGCTAAAAGAACTCGTTACATTCCTAGCCAGCCCTATTTCCCTGCCGGAGAGTAAAGTGGCCGAATTGCACCTGCTGGCGCAATTCCATGATATCGGTAAAGTCGGTGTTCCCAAAAGCATTTTATTAAAGCCTGGCGCCCTTACCTCAGATGAGTACGCTGAAATTCAAAGGCACTGCGAGATAGGTCACCGTATTGCAACGTCTGTGCCGGACCTCGTCCATATCGCCGATTGGATCCTCAAACACCACGAATGGTGGAACGGCAAGGGATACCCACTTGGACTAAAAGGTGATGAGATTCCGCTAGAGTGCCGCATTCTAACAATTATTGACGCTTACGACGCCATGACCAGCGAACGCCCATACCGCGAGGTGATGACGCCGGAAGCTGCCGTTCGTGAGCTGGAAAAATGCTCCGGAATTCAATTCGACCCCCATCTGCTGTCGGTATTTATCAGTGAGCTAAGGAGGACTGGAAAAGTTAGAATGGCTGATAATTGTAAGAGTTGATAATATTTTACCTTTTGTTGCGGGAATTCTAAAAACATACCTCTATATACATCACTATACCCCGGGTGTAAACCCGTCAATAAACCAGGCGGGAAAATGCTTTACTGTTGCAAGAGTACCGAAAACCTTTCTTGATAGTTTAAGGACGGCGCCGACTACATGCCCGTTAACGCCAAATGGTATAAAATGCTCTTTAACCCGGTCATATTTGCATTCTTTAGGATCTGAATACGCGGTCAGCGCCCTACAGGCAAACGGCCTGGCTATGTAAATCATGCACTCTCCCTTTTCGGATAAAAATGGGCATGGTATTTTCATCTCGTAATACTCCGCCTGCAGGTGTTTTGCCGCCTTACCATCCATTTCACAGAGAGATAAATATTCTTTTTTATGCCTGCGTATACTTGCGGCGAGTTGATCTTTAGCGCTACTGCTAAAGTTATCGTTGATAAACTTCTTGGTTAGCTCACTTTCAATTAAACTGGCTCCAACGTAAGGGTAGCAGCAGTAACAGCAGCCCTTTGCGCAAGAGTAATAAGCGTTAAAATAGCTCTGGACGCCGTCATACAGGTCGTATATCTTCAGCAAAATATTTAAACCGTTATTTACGCTTATATTCCGTTTGTTGTCCACTTCCACCAGCCACCGCGTAAGTTTACCGGCCGCTAGCCCGGCTTCCTGGACAGGGTATACCGCCGCCTGTCCTTTATAGTTTATAAACGCAACTTCTTTCGCTGCTCCAAGACAACATTTCTTATATTTCTTACCGCTGCCGCAGGGGCACGGATTGTTTCTTCCCACATCTGTTTTACCCGGCACAGTTTTTCTCCTTTTTCTTTTTCTAAAAATTCCTTCGACATGGATAAGTTTTTCCCTTCAGAATATTTCGACATTTGCCGGTAAGTTGCTGACAAGTTATTCTTTGATGCCTTTTGGCTTGACATAAACATTAGACAAGAGGGTGGAGCAGCGGTGAAATGGCGTTTGCCAAACTGGCTGTTAACATTTTTTGTGACAGCGGTAAGGCTAATGTGAACGAGATATTCAAGCGGTTGGACGACAGCAACTTTAAGGTGGCCCTTTGGGGTTGAACATACGACGGTATGGCCAAGGGCCGGAACAAGTTGCTTGAATTCCTTGAAATTGAAGTCAAAGGGGTTTACAATTTAATTAAGAGTGGGGAGCTTTCTTTTGCCAGGATCGGCCGGCAATGGGGAGCTTTACAAAGTTTGTCTAAAAAGTGGCGGGAGTGTGTGAGAATCGAACTCACCAAGGACGGGAACGCCGCCCCACGACTGGTTTTGAAGACCAGGAGCGCCACCAGGCGCCATCCACCCCCACAAACATATTTTTTATGACATCACAGAATTCATTATAGCATTTCATTTTCACCTAGACAAGAAAGTAATCGATCCCATTATAAATTTGGCTTTTTTTTATTCTGCCACGCTGTCAACGCACTTCTTTACCTTCTTCTGAGCCGAAAATCTTCTTAAATGCGTAATCGTTGATCCGGTTGATGTTCTTTATTTCCGCCAATCGTTTCACCCCTAGTTAAATTATATCACAGCTCCCAACACTTACAACCTTGGTTTTCAGCCATAAGAAAAAGCATTGATTACATAGCATGTAATGGGTACAATATTGCTGGAATAAGGAGTTTATACCATACACATTAAACCGTCTGCAAGCATCAAGCGGAATTATAACAAAATTGCGGCTTTATGCAAGCGTACCGGTGAGCCTGTGTATCTAACAAAAATCGGCGAGGGTGATCTTGTGGTTATGGATATAGATGCGTTTGTCCGCCGCGAAAAAATGCTAAAGCTGCGCGAAGAACTGCTGGCCGTCGAAGAATACCGCCTAGCCGGCAGCGCAGGGACTATGCCGAATGAACTGGGCAGATATCTGGAAAGCATTATTGATGAGGTGGAGCATGGACAAAAATTTAGTATAAGGTGATTTCAAGAACGGTAACATATCGCTCGCGATGAGGTGAAGAATGAAAGTCTATGCGTCAAAATTGGCAGCCGGGATTAGCGGCTTCGATATTAACCGGTTATCATCCCGCTTGACAACCGAGAGGCAGAAACGAATCAGTAAGTTTGTCAGGAAAGAAGATGCTTGCCGTTCTGTGCTGGCGGAACTGATGGTCAGGGAGGCCATTTGGGAAAGCCTGGGGCTTTCCGGCGATGAAATATCCTTTGGCGTCAACTCCTGCGGGAAGCCTTTCCTTGCAGGTATTGGCGACTTTCACTACAACCTTTCTCATTCCGGTGAGTGGGTGGTATGTGTCACCGACAGCGCGCCGGTTGGCGTCGACATAGAGTTGATCCGTCCTGTAGAGTACAGCATCGCGCGCAGGTTTTTTTCACCGGCGGAGTACGGTGACCTTATGGCGAAGAGCGAAACGGAACAGCTACATTACTTTTTTTTATTGTGGACGTTGAAAGAGAGTTATATTAAAGCCCGGGGGGAAGGATTCTTTGGGGCGCATGGTTCCTTTTCCATTAGATTGGACGGTGGAGGAAACGCAAGGGTTGAAACAGGGGACATGACATGCGACTGGTATTTCAAGCGATATGAGGTAGACCATCGCTACAAAATGGCTATTTGCGCCACGCATAAAGGATTCCCGGAAGCCGTCATTGTGAGGGATTGGCATAGTTATCTGTGAAAATCAGTATGTCATGACTAGGGAATGGGTATTTTGCCCCAT
>JALHFC010000018.1:835-13731 GCA_022839445.1 Pelotomaculum sp. | reverse complement strand
CGTGTCGGCTACAGTCTTAAGCTTTATAATGTCCGACATAGATATGGTGAATTCAAAGGCGTCTTCCATGTCGGCCAGGACCCAACCCAAAGAAAGAGAGTCTATTCCCAAACTAACCAACTCAGTATCAACGGTGATAGCCTCCGGCTGGACATTCCGCAAACGTTTAATGATAATTGCGCGCATGGTGTCCTCAATATGCTTTTTATCCACGTTAATTCCCCCTTAAAGTTTGGTTTCTACTCTTAGATAGCCATGTGATTAGCCGCTCTAAACCATTTCTCTTTCCGCCACCATTTGGATGGCCATTTCCCGCAGCTTGAATTTTTGCACCTTGCCGCTGGCGGTCTGTGGGTATTGCTCAATAAAGAAGAAATGGGCGGGGACTTTATTAAGCGCAATCCGCTCCCGGCAGTACCGTTTGAGTTCGATGGGGGTAGCCGTTTGCCCCGGCTTCAGGCGTACAAAAGCAACTGTGTCTTCACCGTAGTATGGACAGGGGATTCCTACCACCTGGGAGTCCTTGACTTTGGGGTGGGTAAATAGAAATTCTTCGATTTCCGCCGGGTAAATGTTTTCGCCGCCCCGGATAATCATGTCTTTGATCCTTCCGGTAATCCGGTAAAAGCCGTCTTCACCGGCGCTCACCAGGTCGCCGCTATGAAACCAACCCCCGGCGTCAATAGTCTTGGCGGTGGCCTCCGGCATTTTGTAGTACCCCTTCATCATGGTCGGACCTTTGATGCAAAGCTCACCTTGAATACCTGCAGGTGTTTCTTGACCGGTGCGCGGGTCAACTATTTTTAGTTCTATGCCCGGCATCGCCCGGCCCATTGTGCCGGTGCGGTGTTCTATAGCAGCGTCCGGAGTATTCATTATAGTTATGAGACATTCTGTCGACCCGTACAGCACGCCAAATTCGCCGACGCCCATCTTTTCTACCACGGCTTTGACTAATTCAGGCGGACAGGGCGCTCCGGCCATATTGCCGCTACGCAAGGCTGAAAGGTCGTAAGGGCGGACCGACATTTCCTCCAACGCAGCCACGAACATGGTAGGTGTGCCGCTGACGGCGGTAGCCCGGCAGTTCTCCATAACCAGCAGCATATCCTGCGCCCTGAAGCGTTCAACTGCCGCGATAACAGAGCCGGCTGTAATGGCGGATATTATGGTCAGGTATCCATAAGCATGGAAGAACGGCAGCGGTATGCAAACGGTGTCCTGCGGCGAAAGTCTCTGGCGTTGGGCTATAGCTGCAGAGTTGTTGATATAAGCCCCGTGGGTAAGCATCGCGCCCTTGGGAACACCGGTGGTCCCGGAGGTGTATTGGATGGTGAAAACATCATCAGGTTTGAGCGCTTGTTCGCGGGTGTCCAGTTCCCCGTCATTTACATCCTCACCTTTGGTTAAAAATTCCTCCCAGGAAAACATGCCGGGTTGTTTTTCTTCACCGAGGAATATGACATTTCTTAGTTCCGGTAGGCGGACGGCTTTTAGTTCACCCGGTTGTGCGGTTTTTAGCTCCGGGCAGATTTCGTAGATTGCCTCTAGATACTCGCCCTGCTGCCCGGCGCCGTCAGCTAGGAACAACATAGCGGCATCCGATTGTTTGAGCGTGTACTCCAACTCAAAGGTCCTGTAGTTTGTATTGACCGTCACCAGAGGGGCGCCTGCTTTGGCGCAGCCAAACAGGACAAACAACCACTCCGGGAGGTTAGGCGCCAAGACAGCGACATGTTCGCCGCGGGCGGTTCCGAGAGCCAGCAGGCCTTTGGCTACCTGCCGGGAAATGCAGTTAAAATCTCGATAGGTATAACTTTTGTTCCGCTGGTGATAAACCAGCGCCGTACTATCACCCTGTGAGTCTGCTTTTTCCTGCAAAAGACTACCGACAGTGACTGCGCTGGTTGACTTTAACTCCACTAAACGCGGTTTTTCGTTCATCCTTACACCCCTTTCATTAAATGCAGGTGGAATATTTCCAAGCCGCCCCTAAACCGTTCTTTTAAAGATTTGAAGATTTTAATGGGCCGCGTTTAACCAGTCTTCCTTTATAATTTTCAAGATTTCCTTGGCTTGCTTTTTGTATAAGTGAATCTCGTCAAAATTTGGCTCTGATAATGTTTTTTGCATTAACAGTCCATCATCATCAAACCAGCGGGGCAAAGGCCCACCGAGGAAAAAACCGTTGTCGCGCAAAACATCAACAACAGCGCCGGCGCAGGGAAGGGATAACGGCAAGTAAACCTGAATGACCACGGCCCCTTTTGCCGTAACCTCCCGCTCCATTTTTTCAATATAACCAGGAAAATCCTGTCCGGCCTCAAATAGTGTGATCCGCGCCACCCCTGCTCCAGCAAAAACATCTGTCTTCCCCCTGGTGGCAATGCCATCAGCGAAACCCTGCCGGGACTGGACAAACGTATGACCAAAATCGCAGGCCGAGTATATGTATTGAAGGGACTGTTCATATACCTTGGGCAAAAATATCATTTGCGGCTTTGTCTTAAATGTCTTGAAAACAGCCAGGGTGGAAACCCTGCCGGTGTTTTCTAGCGGCTGCAAATAAGCTTTGGTGTATGATTCTCCAGGCATCAAATCAATTTCCAGGGCTGTTGGGTAAAATCCTTCCCAGGCGGTCATCTGCTGAGTAACCAGGTGGTTGCATACCGCCTCTCCCCATACTTGTTCCAAACCATGGCGCTCCGGGATATCCCGGCCGGCAAACTCAACCAACCTGGGAGCAATATCAGTATTTCGAAAATCATGCCTGATCATCAACTGTCCAACCTCGTATAGATTTGAATAAGGAGGCGAAGACCGGTACAAGGCGATATGCCCCACCACTTCACCGTCAACGGTACGGGCCACCACGCGATAAGCGGCGCCGGTGCTTTCTTCGCGGATTAACTCTCCGGGATTATAAACCGTTTTGACAGGATAGTTGTCTCCGTAGACTATAAAGTATAACTCTACTACCCCTTCAGCGTCTTCTGCTTTAAAAATATCAATTACCCAGGGTGATTTTTCTTGATTAGAAAAGTTTTCCGTCACTTTTCAAGCTCCCCTTTCATGTAATTTTAAATTTTTAGCGCGCAAAATTTTGCCAGGGGGCGCGGTTATGTCACTTTTTGCTCCCTTGCTTTTTTTTTAAATTATATTATACTTTAGAGGAATATGTAATATGTAATAAGTTTTCGAATTTTATATGGCAAAAATAGGGCTGTGCGGGATAAGTAATGCCATCGGATGGCATTTTTCTCTTAATAAAACAAGCGGGTGAAAGGGCAAATGCTGGCACTGTTCAATGATATAAAAGATGAAATGCAGGTTGTGGAAGAAGAGTTAAAAGCGGTAGTACAAGCCCGATACCCCCTTCTAACAGAGACGTCCACCCACCTTTTAAATGCCGGGGGAAAAAGACTGCGGCCTGCCTTGGTACTGTTTGGCGCCAAATTTTATAATTTTGACTTGAAAAAAGTCTTACCCCTGGCAGTGGCAATGGAGCTGATCCACATGGCCTCGCTAGTACATGACGATGTAGTGGACGCATCCATGACCCGCAGGGGTATTCCCACGGTTAAAGCGATGTGGGGCAACAGTATTTCCATTCATATCGGCTCCTACCTGTTCGCCAAATCACTCATCCTTATCGCTAAATATAAAGATACTCCACTAGTTTCAAATGTCCTTTCCAATACCAGCGTAAAGATGTGTGAGGGGGAAATTCAACAGATATCTTTTTCATTTGATATAAACCAGAGCCTCAAGGATTATTTTTACCGGATCAAATGCAAGACTGCGCTCCTTATAGCGGCCAGCACACAGCTGGGAGCGGTTGCCTGCAGTGCGCCTGAGAGTATTCACCTGCCCTTGCGCCGGTACGGGTATTATATCGGCATGGCCTTTCAGGTTATCGACGATATCCTGGACATGGTTGCCGATCAGAATCAACTGGGCAAACCCATAGGCGGGGACTTGCGGCAGGGGATCATCACGCTGCCGGTAATCTTTGCCCTTACCTGCTGCAAACAGCGGGACCGCTTAATGGGTCTTGTTTGCAAAGTTGAAAAAACTGAGGATGAAGTGCAGGAAGCATTAATGATTATCAAAGAGTGCGGCGCTATTGAGCAGTCTTTTGAAATTGCCAAAAAATATATAGCAAAGGCTAAAAAAGAATTAAAAGTATTGCCCGATATTCCCACCCGGTTAACCTTAAGCCTGGCCGCGGACTTTGTGGGCATCAGGAAGTTTTAGCGGGTTTGTAATAAATACGTAAAGGCTGATAATGTGTTTGGACGTTATTTTATTTCTCTTGATTTGACAGACAAAAAGTGTTTGGTAGTCGGCGGTGGGCAGGTCGCTGAGCGAAAGGTCCGCTCACTTTTAGAGTGCAACGCGCGTGTTTATGTGGTTAGCCCTGAACTATCATCCGGGTTTAAATCCCTGGTTGAAAAAGGCGAGATAGCATACCGGTGTGGTTGCTACCAAAGCTCGGACCTGGGAGGAGTATTTTTAGTTATCGGTTCAACCGGTAATGAAGATGCAAATCAGAAGATTGCAGATGACTGTGCGGACCGCAACATTATTGTCAACATTGTAGATGACCCGACTAAAGGGAACTTTTTTGTGCCGGCTACGGTCAGGCGCGGACCATTCACTATAGCCATTTCCACCGGTGGCAGGAGCCCTTTGTTTGCCCGGAAGATCCGGGAGGAATTGGAGAAAAAATACGGCCCGCATTATGGGGAATTTCTAGATATGCTTGGCAGCTTGCGGGAAGATGTGATCAGCCGTGTTTACGACCCGGAAAAGAAAAAAGTGATTTTGGAGAGCTTTGTTGGCGATGAAATTTTGGACCTGCTTAGAAAAGGACAGATGGATCTGGTAAAGGAGAGGTTACTTAGTGCTTATCGCGGTAGTTGGTCTTAACCATAGAACGGCTCCTGTAGAGGTGCGGGAAAAATTATCTTTCTCGGGACACACTCTTAAAGAGGCGCTAGTGCGGTTGAAGTCCTATTCTGCGATCGATGGATGCGTCATTTTATCTACATGCAATAGAACTGAAATATATGCGGCAGCCCTAGAAATGAATGACGGCCTAAACGCTGTCTGGGATTTTCTCTCCCGCTGGTCGGGGGCAGATATATCGGAGATAAAGAATTTTACTTACTGCCATACCCTTTATGACACTCTCCGTCATATATTCCGGGTGGCGGCCGGCCTGGATTCCATGATCTTAGGGGAAACCCAGATCCTAGGGCAAGTTAAGGACGCTTATGGACAGGCAATGGAACATGAAGCTTCAAACAGGGTATTAAATACACTTTTTCAACTGGCATTAACTGTCGGTAAACGGGTACGCACGGAGACCGGTATAGATCAGAATGCCGCGTCCATCAGTTACGCTGCTGTTGAATTGGCCAGACAGTGCCTGGACAGTCTCGACCAACGCTCGGTGCTCGTTATCGGCGCCGGGAAGATGAGTGATTTGACTGTCAAGCACCTTGTCGCCAACGGCGTTTCCAGTGTGATTGTCTCAAACCGTTCATTTGATCGTGCGGAAATGCTGGCGGCGCAGTTTGGCGGCAAGGCGGTCAAGTTCAGCGAGCTTTATAAATATATGGAGGTTTCCGACATTGTCATCAGCTGCACTGCCGCGTCCCATTGCGTGGTCAAGTTGGAAGAAATGGGACAAGTTATGGAAAGAAGGCGCGGCAAGAAGATCTTCATGATTGATATTGCGGTCCCGCGGGATATTGATACAAAAGTAGGGAACCTGGAAGGAATTACGCTCTACGACATAGACGATTTAAAAACCGTTGTCGACTGTAACCTGGCTGAGCGAAAGCGGGCTGCCGTGAAGGCGGAGGGAATTATTGAGGAAGAGTTGGATAAATTCATGAAGTGGCACGGGACGCAGTTTGTGATTCCAACTATTGCCGCCCTGAAGAAATGGGGAGACGGGATTAAGCAGAAGGAACTGCGGCGTGCTCTAAACAGGTTGGGTGAACTCTCCCAACATGATCACAAGGTAATTTGTTCACTTGCCAACTCTATTGTTAACCAACTTCTTCACGTGCCTGTTGTCCAGTTGAAAAGCTATGCCCTCACAACAGAGGGACACCTTTACGCTGAGATCCTCCAGAACTTGTTCAACCTGGAAGTGCTGGGGCAGAAACCTAAAAGACAGGTGGCGCCGGATACGCAAGAAGAGCTTTTGCAGGCTAAAAAAGGGTAGAGGGTAATATTTTATGAAGCAGGAAATTGTTGTAGGGACAAGGGAAAGCAAGCTGGCCATGTGGCAGGCCGGGTGGGTGGTGGAACTTCTTAAGGGGGTTCACCCGGAATACAGCTATCGCATCGAGGGCATCCGCACCACGGGTGATAATATCCTGGATGTGGCCCTGGCTAAAATAGGGGACAAGGGTCTTTTCACCAAGGAACTGGAACATGCCCTGCTCCGCGGTGAAATAGATATGGCGGTACACAGTATGAAAGACCTGCCTACGGAACTGCCCGGCGGCCTTGCGATAGGCGCCATATGTCAAAGGGCGCATCCCGGTGATGTATTGATCTCCCGGGAGGGTAAAATGCTGGGGGAATTGCCGGAAGGCGCCCTTGTCGGCACCAGCAGCCTCAGGCGTTGTGCCCAGTTGCTCCACTACCGCAGGGATTTAAAGATGACAGACTTAAGGGGAAATATCAACACTCGCCTGCGCAAGTTGGAGGAAGGACATTTTGACGCTACTGTACTCGCTTTTGCGGGAGTACACCGCATGGGTTGGGATGACAGGATTACCCAGCTTATACCTTTTGAAATATGCCTGCCGGCAGTAGGGCAGGGAGCGATAGGAGTGGAAGTACGCGCAGATGACGAAAAGGTGAGAAACCTGGTAAATAAGATCGATCACCTGGAGTCCCGTCAAGCTATCACTGCGGAGAGGGCAATGTTGAAAAAGCTGGAGGGCGGCTGCCAGATACCGATCGGGGCTCTCGGTACACTTAAAAACGGGCGCTTGAATATAGAAGGGGTGGTGGCAAGCCTCGACGGAAAAGAACTGGTGAGGTCATCACTCGTAGGGGATGCCGGTGATGCTGCCGGGACCGGCTTAAGGCTGGCTGAAATGTTGATTCGGCTGGGCGCCGGTGATATATTAAACAAGATACGACAAAGGGACAATGGACCTGTCCCCTTGTCCCGACAGGAGAATGGTTGTCATGAGTAAGGGTGTTGTTTACCTGGTAGGCGCCGGGCCCGGGGACCCGAAATTAATTACGGTCAAGGGGTTCGAACTGATCCGCAAAGCCGACACGATCATATATGACCGCCTGGCCGGCCACAGGCTCCTGGCATATGCCCGGCCTGGGGCCGAAATTGTTTATGTAGGAAAGTCACCCGACCGCCACACCTTGAGCCAGGCTGAGATAAACAGGTTGATGGTGGAAAAAGCCCGTGAGGGAAAGACGATTGTCAGGCTAAAGGGCGGGGACCCTTTTGTTTTTGGGCGCGGAGGTGAAGAAGCCGAATGCCTTGTAGAAGCCGGTATTTCTTTTGAGGTCGTGCCGGGAGTGACGTCGGCCATAGCAGCGCCGGCCTATGCGGGCATTCCTGTAACACACCGGGACTGCACATCAACGCTGGCCATTATAACCGGCAATGAGGATCCGCTGAAAGAAGACTCCGGCATTGCCTGGGACAAGATATCAACCGGCGCCGGTACCCTGGTGTTTTTAATGGGAATGGCGAACCTGCCCGACATTGCGCGGCGCTTAATGGAAAACGGGCGGTCCCCGCAAACACCCGCGGCCCTGGTCAGGTGGGGGACCAGGCCGGAACAGCGGACCCTGGTGAGCACGCTGGAAAACATCGGCGCCAAAGCAGCTGAGGCAGGGTTGAAAAACCCGGCTGTAATCATTGTGGGCGACGTTGTGTCCCTGCGGGATAAGCTAAGCTGGTTTGAAAAAAAGCCTCTTTTCGGTAAAAGAGTGCTGGTAACCCGCTCGCGGGAGCAGGCCAGCGTGTTGTCGGAGGCTATCAGCGAACTGGGCGGGGAACCCCTGGAATTCCCGACCATCAGCGTGGTTGAGCCGGAGGATCACGGGCCGCTGGACCAGGCGATAGCGGAACTGAATACGTTTGACTGGATCATTTTTACCAGCGTGAACGGTGTGGAGTTCTTCTTCAGGAGGATGCGGCGCCGGCGTAGGGATATTCGCGAGCTATACCCGGCAAGGCTTTGCGCCATCGGGCCCAAAACAAGGGAAGCGCTGGAGAAATATGGCCTGCTGGTGGAAGCTATGCCGGACGAGTACCGTGCCGAAGCAATAGTTGAGGATTTAAAGGGAAAGGTCAAGGCCGGGGACAGAGTTCTTTTACCACGGGCCGACATAGCCCGGAAAGCGCTGCCGGAGGCTCTGGCGGAAATGGGTGCGCATGTAAGCGAAGTCACAGCGTACTGCACCGTGGCGGGCCGGGGCGATGCGGCTATGATCAAGGAAATGCTGGAAAACGGGGAAATCCAGATAATCACCTTTACCAGTTCCTCTACTGTCCGCAACTTTGTGGCGATGCTCGCCGCCCCGGACCTGAAAAGGTTCCTGAGCGGTGTCACAGTGGCCTGCATCGGCCCGATTACCGCCGGTACCGCAAAAGAATCAGGCATTCGGGTGGACGTGGTGGCCGGGGAATATACCATCGAAGGATTAATTAAGGCCATCTTAAAACATTGTGGTTTTTAATAATAAAGCCGTTTGCAAGATAAAAAGTCAACAAGTAAGGGTGTGAGCGAAATTGATCAGTGTCACCAAACTGTTATGCGGCACAGACTATTACGGCGATTCGCTGCGCTATAGCCAGGATTCCAAGGACCAGGCGCACGGCACTACCGGCGGGTTAGGCCCGGTGGTGGTGTGGAACAGCACCCGCACATGCAACTTAAGTTGTATCCACTGCTACTCCAGTTCGGAGTCGAAAAAATATGAGGGAGAGCTTACCACCCGGCAGGCCATGAGCTTTATTGATGACCTGGCGGAGTTCAAGGCCCCCGTGATCCTTTTTTCCGGCGGGGAGCCGCTGCTGCGCGGGGACCTGATGGAGTTGGCCGCATATGCAAAAGACAGGGGTATCAGGCCGACCATCTCGACAAACGGGACCCTGCTCAGCCCCGGATCAGTCAAGGCTTTAAAAAAACTGGGGATCGGCTATATCGGCGTCAGCCTGGACGGTATCGGGGAAAACAACGACCGGTTCCGCGGCCGCAAGGGAGCTTTTGACGCCGCTCTGGAAGGGATTAGGAACTGTGTGGCGGCCGGGCAGAGGGTTGGGTTGCGCTTCACCATCAACAGGCACAACTACAAGGAAATGGACGCGATTTTTGACCTGATCGAGGCGGAGAATATCCCCCGTGTTTGTTTTTATCACCTGGTTTATGCCGGGCGCGGCAGTAAAATGGTGGATGAGGATATCACCAGGGAAGAAGCCCGCCGGGCCGTAGACCTGATTGTGGAGCGCACATTGGATTTCCACCGCCGGGGTCTCCAAAAAGAGATCCTTACCGTTGATAACCATGCAGACGGGGTTTATATTTACCTGAAACTGAAAAAAACAGACCCGGAAAGAGCGGAGCAGGTCCTCCGGCTGCTGCGGATGAACGGGGGCAACCGGACCGGGATCGCCATCGGGGCTGTTGACTGGTACGGCAATGTCCACCCCGACCAGTTTACACAGAACCATACCTTCGGCAATGTGAAGGAGAAAAAGTTCGGGGAGATCTGGACCGATACCTCACAGCCCATACTGGCCGGTTTGAAAAATAGGAGGCCGCTGCTTAAGGGCCGCTGCGCCGCCTGTAAGTGGTTGGACGCGTGCAACGGTAATTTCAGAGCCAGGGCGGAAGCAGTGACAGGGGACTTCTGGGAATCCGACCCGGCCTGTTATCTGACGGATGAGGAGATCGGTTTGTAAATATCTATACAGCAGGTGGTGTTAATTTTGTCCTTTCCAATGCAGCGCCTTAGGCGCCTGAGGGTTAATGAAAACATCCGCCGGATGGTCCGTGAGAACAGGCTTTTAGTTGACGACCTGGTTTACCCTGTCTTTGTCACCCACGGGAAGGGTGTAGCCCGCCCTGTGGAAGCCATGCCCGGCATATGCAATTATTCCATAGACAAATTGCTGGAAGAACTTGAAGAAGTGGTTGCTTTAAAGATACCGGCGATCCTTCCCTTCGGTATACCTGCCGTCAAGGATGAAACGGGGACCGGCGCCTATGCTGATGACGGTGTTATCCAACAGGCAGTGCGGGCGGTGAAGAAAAACTACCCGGGATTGACGGTGATCACCGACATCTGTCTATGTGAGTATACCAGCCACGGGCACTGCGGTATCGTAAAGGACGGGTATGTGCTAAATGATCCGACTTTGGAACTCCTGGCCAGGACCGCCGTCTCCCACGCCTCGGCGGGGGCTGACATGGTGGCCCCGTCGGATATGATGGACGGCAGGGTGGGGGCGATCCGCGCGGCGCTGGACGGTAATGGTTTTGAAAATGTTCCGGTGATGGCTTATTCAGTCAAGTACGCTTCCGCTTATTACGGGCCGTTCCGTGAAGCGGCGGGTTCCGCCCCCCGGTTCGGCGACAGGAGAGCTTACCAGATGGACCCGGCAAATTCAGATGAAGCGCTGCGGGAGGTCCGGCTTGACATCAAGGAAGGGGCCGACATTGTTATGGTTAAACCGGCCCTGGCTTACATGGATATCATCAGGCGGGTCAAAGACGAGTTCGGCTACCCGGTGGCCGCCTACAATGTAAGCGGCGAGTACAGCATGGTCAAGGCCGCGTCACAAAAGGGCTGGGTGGACGAGAAAAGGATCGTGCTGGAGACACTGACCGGTATCAAGCGCGCCGGGGCCGATATTATCATTACCTACCACGCTAAAGATGTGGCAAAGTGGCTTTCGGGATTTGACGTGTAAATTTTAGCGACCCTGGTTAAAAGCTGGTTTAATTATAGAGGGGGTTATCCATCTGATTATATCTTGGAATACAACCAACGCCTGCAACATGTACTGCAAGCACTGCTACCGCGACGCCGGGGTAAAAGCCGAAGATGAGTTGAGCACGGATGAAGGATGTGCGCTGATCGACCAGATCGCCGGCGCGAGGTTTAAGATCATGATTTTCAGTGGTGGTGAGCCGCTGATGCGCGACGATATCTTCACGCTGGTGAGCCATGCCAGGGAAAAAGGGTTGCGGCCAGTTTTCGGTACCAACGGGACCCTGATTACCGGTGAAACAGCCCTGCGGCTAAAGGATTCCGGGGCTGCTGTAATGGGAATCAGCCTGGACAGTATTGACCGGGGCAAACACGATGAGTTCCGGGCCACACCCGGCGCCTGGCAGGGTGCGGTGGACGGTATGCGTGCCTGCCGCGAAGCAGGGCTCCCTTTTCAAATTCATACCACCGTAATGGACTGGAATATGCCGGAAATAGAAAAACTCACTGATTTCGCGGTAGAAGCAGGCGCTGTCGGTCACCATATCTTTTTTCTCGTGCCTACCGGGCGGGCGGTTGACATCGTCGAAGAGTCTCTCAGGGCCGAGCAGTATGAAGAACTGCTGCGACGGATTATGAAAAAGCAGGTGGAAACGCCGATCGAACTAAAGCCCACCTGTGCCCCTCAATTTATGCGGATAGCGTCTCAGTTGGGTATTAAGACCCGCTTCAGCAAGGGCTGCCTTGCCGGTATATCATACTGTATCATCAGCCCTATGGGTATTGTCCAGCCCTGTGCTTACCTGAACATTCCCGCCGGAAACGTGCGCGAAACCACATTCGGTGAAATATGGCGGGAGTCTGAAATTTTCAAAACACTCCGCACAGCAGAGTACAAGGGCGGCTGCGGGAGTTGCCGCTATCAAAAAGTGTGCGGCGGCTGCAGGGCACGCGCGTATTTTTACCACGGCGATTATATGGCCGAAGAACCCTGGTGCCTGCACCACGGTCGAAAGGGTTATTAGAGCACCGGCGCCCTGCGCCTGCGCAATAAAAGAAAGGGCTAAAAAAGTGAAGATTGACGGTATCGACAGGAAAATATTGAACTTGATCCAGACCGGCCTGCCCCTGTCGCCGGAACCTTACCGGGAACTAGGGGAGGTTGCCGGAGTTAGTGAAGGAGAGGTTATCGCCAGGATTAAAGCCATGACAGAGCGCGGGGTGATCCGCCGATTGGGAGCTATTTTTGATTCGAGAAAGCTGGGCTATAAAGGTGTCCTCTGCGCTATGAAGGTTGCCGGGGATAGAATTGATGAGGTTGCTTCGGTGGTAAATTCCTATCCCGGGGTAACCCATAATTATTTAAGGGAACATTCTTACAACATGTGGTTCACCGTGCTGGCGCAGTCCAATGAAAAACTGAACGATATTTTAAGCCAGATCAGGGAGCGAACAGGTATTAATGAAATCATTACCCTGCCGGCTGAGAATATTTTTAAAATCAGGGTAAACTTTGATCTGGAATGAGGTGCTAACATGCTGACCGAACAGGACAAGGAAATCATACGCCGGCTGCAGGACGGCCTGCCCCTGGTACCCCGCCCGTACAAGCTGCTGGCGGAAAGATTGGGCATGCAGGAAGATGCGTTAATAGCCAGGATCAAGTATTTTATAGAAAACGGCCAGATCAGGCGTTTCGGGGCGACAGTGCGCCACCTGGACCTGGGTTTTAAAGCCAACGCTATGGTGGTATGGGATGTGCCTGATGAAAAGGTAAATGACGTGGGCCGGGCAATGGCTGCTTTTGACGAGGTAACCCACTGCTACCGGCGCCCCCGCCGGACCGGTTGGCCATACAACCTTTTTACAATGGTACACGGCAGGACCAGGGATGAATG
>JALHFC010000018.1:0-813 GCA_022839445.1 Pelotomaculum sp. | reverse complement strand
GCTTTCCCGGGCCACGGGAATGGATCAGTACCGCCTGCTGTTCAGCACGGCCGAGCTGAAAAAAAGCAGCATGCGCTACTTTGAGTAAGCACGGCAGGTACTAAATCCAGTTAGAAAGGAGCCTTTTGATTTGAAGCATAAAGGTTTTGCTAATTCAGTCGCGCTTTATGAACGGGCTAAAACGATGATCCCGGGCGGTGTCAACAGCCCGGTGCGTGCTTTCGGGCCTGTAGGGTTGAACCCTGTTTTCATCAAGAAGGGAAAGGGCGCCAGGGTTTATGACGTGGACGGCAACGAGTATATTGACTACGTCGGGTCATGGGGGCCTTTGATTGTCGGACACCGGCACCCGGAGGTTGTGGAAGCGTTGAGGCGGTGTGTAAATGAGGTAGGGACAAGTTTCGGCGCCCCTACCGAGATGGAAAACGCCCTGGCCGCAATGGTTATAGAAGCGGTGCCGTCGGTGGAAATGCTGAGACTGGTGAACTCGGGAACGGAAGCCACCATGAGCGCCCTGAGACTGGCGCGGGGCTATACGGGGAGAAATAAAATTGTCAAATTTGAAGGCTGCTACCACGGGCACGCCGACTTCTTGTTGATTAAAGCCGGCTCAGGCGCGCTGACCCTGGGTACGCCCACCAGTCCCGGGATACCGGCCGGATCGGCTGCAAACACAATAGTCGCCGATTACAATGACATAGACAGTTTAAAAGAAATATTTGAGACGGAAGGCGAGGATATTGCCGCGGTTATTGTGGAGCCGGTAGCGGGAAATATGGGAGTGGTCCCACCTGCGCCGGGTTTCCTGGAAGG
>JALHFC010000159.1 GCA_022839445.1 Pelotomaculum sp. | reverse complement strand
GGGGGATTGTACGCCTTTTACATTACATTTGTCAGCCCTTCTCCATTTAGCTTCCATACTTCAGTCCAGTTGGTGCTGATGGCTGTAATCGGGGGTCTCGGCACGCTATGGGGCCCGCTTTTGGGTGCCGGGCTGGTTGTCGCCCTGGGGGAAATCCTGCGTTTTTCGGTGCCCCTGGTGATACCGGGGGCCGGGGGAGAGTACCAGATCATATTTTTCGGGATGATCCTGGTTATTGTGATGATCGTTAAACCCGAAGGGCTAGGCGCTATTATGCGGCCGGCCAATAGACATATAGAAAAGGAGGTCTAAAAACATGCTTCTGGAAGTAACCGGCCTGACCAAGCACTTCGGTGGTGTAGCGGCCGCTAAAGAAGTTACCTTTAACGTAGGAGAGGGAGAGATAATTGCCCTGATTGGCCCCAATGGGGCCGGTAAAACCACGGTGTTCAACCTGATTACCGGGTTGTTGGAACCTGATCAGGGATCTGTGGTTTTTCAGGGAAAAGCCCTTAACGGCCTGAAACCACACCGTATTGCCGCTGCGGGCATTACCAGGACATTTCAAAACCTCCAGCTTTTCGGGAAGATGTCTGTTTTGGAAAATGTTATGACCGGCGCTTACTTAAAGGGGAATACAGGTTTTTTACAAGCCATCGCCCGCTGGCCGGCTTCAATTGGAGAGGAAAAGAGAATCAAACAAGAAGCGCTCGGCCTTTTGAGTGAAGTGGGCTTGGAGGAGCAGGCGTCGCTGCCTGCCGCCACACTTCCTTTCGGCCAGCAGCGCCTGTTGGATATAGCCCGCTCGATGGCTTCCAACCCACAACTGACGTTGCTGGATGAGCCGGCGGCAGGTCTGAATAGCGCGGAAACAAAAGTCCTGGCCGAGTACCTAAAATATTTGCGCAGCAGGGGGAAATCCATGGTGCTGGTGGAACATGACATGGAAACTGTAATGGAAGTAGCTGACCGGGTTATGGTCCTAAACTTCGGTATGGCCATCGCTATGGGAACGCCTTCTGAAATCCAGGCGGACCCGGAAGTGATCAAAGCCTACCTGGGGGAGGATGAGCAAGTTGCTTGAGGTTAAAAACTTGGATGTCTACCACGGCTGGGTCCAGGCGCTGCGCGGTGTCTCTTTTAATGTGTCCAAAGGGGAAATAGTAGCGATAATAGGCGCCAACGGCGCGGGCAAAAGCACCTTGTTGGGGGCGCTGGCAGGATTATACCGGCCTCAAAAAGGGGAAATCCTGCTTAAAGGCAAACCTGTCGCCGGCAAACCACCGGAATATATGGTCAGGCAGGGTGTCAGCCTGGCGCCGGAGCGCAGGGAGATATTTAACACACTGACAGTGTTGGATAATCTTTTGCTGGGCGCATATCACCGCTACCGCGCCGGCAAAAAAGAAGTTATAATGGATATAGAAAAAACGCTGGAACTATTCCCGGCGTTAAAGGGCAGGGAAGATCATCCTGCCGGCACGCTAAGCGGCGGCCTGCAGCAGATGCTGGCCATCGGACGCGGCCTGATGGCCCGTCCGGGGCTGCTCCTCCTTGATGAGCCGTCAACGGGTCTGGCCCCGCTGGTGGTGCGGGAAATCATGTCCACCTTGGCGAATCTAAAGAAAACCGGTGTGACGATAATCCTGGTGGAGCAAAATACCGTTGCCGCCCTAAAGGTGGCCGGGCGTGCCCTAGTTATGGAAAGGGGTCAAATAGTCTTAAGCGGCAGTGCAAAAGAAATCATGGGCAACCCAGGGGTTCAGCAGGCCTACCTGGGACGGACAAGGATGGCGTAAGCTATCTGATGCTGTAAAACTAAAAAGGAAGTGGTAAACTATGAGGCCGACGCTCAATTCTTCTATAATTAGCGACAGTTGTGATATGTTTTGGGAGCGGGAATATGAAACCATGCCGCGGGAAAACCTTGAGAAACTCCAGCTTGAGCGGCTGCAGGAGACAATACGAAGAGTCTACCGCTCTGTACCCTTTTACCGGGATTTGTTCCGGGAAAGGGGCCTTGAGCCCGGAGACATAAAATCTCTGGACGATCTGAAAAAGCTGCCCTTTACCTGCAAGCAGGATCTAAGAGATAATTATCCTTACGGTCTTTTCACCGTGCCGCTTACCGACGTCGTGCGGCTGCACGCCTCTTCCGGCACCACCGGGAAGCCGTCGGTGGCAGGCTACACCAAAAGGGATCTCGATAACTGGGCCGACTTGATCGCCCGGTGCCTGGTAATGGCCGGCGGCGGCAAGGGGGACGTTGTACAAAACGCTTACGGTTACGGCCTGTTCACAGGGGGCCTGGGTCTCCATTACGGGGCCGAGCGCCTGGGCGCCACGGTCGTTCCCATGTCCGGCGGCAACACGACCCGCCAACTGATGCTGATGCGGGACTTCGGCGCCACCATCCTTACCTGCACCCCTTCTTACGCCCTGTTCCTGGCCGAGGAGGGCGAGGCGGCGGGGATTAATTTTCAAGACCTGCCGCTTAAAGCCGGTATTTTCGGCGCCGAGCCCTGGACGGAAAAAATGAGGAGCCAGCTGGAGAGCAAGCTCGCTGTCACTGCCCTGGACATTTACGGAATCAGCGAAGTCATGGGGCCCGGCGT
>JALHFC010000158.1 GCA_022839445.1 Pelotomaculum sp. | reverse complement strand
GCCGCTTCGGATAACATAGGTGTCACCGGTTATAAGATTTACGTGGACGGAGTATTCCAACTCAGGGTGGAAGGTAGTGTTACTGCCTGCCGGCTTACCGGACTGCCCCCCGGTGAACCGCATACTTTTAAGGTCGAGGCGGGGGACGCGGCCGGCAACTGGAGCACGGACGGTCCCAGCGCAACGGTTGGGGGATCCGGTGACAAACCTTTAAATTATATCGGCGCTTACCTGACTGTGATTAGCGGTGATTCCTCCACCACCGGGGATTCAGTGGATGGCAGCGGCAGCGTGCCGGTCAGGCCTACCATTAAAATTGTTTTTGACAAAAATGTGGTTAATGACTCCGTTTGGGGTGGCAACCGGCATTGTTTCAGCATGCAGGACAGCGCCGGCAAGAATGTGCCGCTTAATGTTTTCAATATATCTGACCAGGTAAATTTTGAGGAAAGGCGCCATATTTTTGTCAGCCCTTTGAGCGACCTGAGCCCCGGGCAAATATATAAAATCATTATAAGTCCCAATCTTACGTCCAAAAACCAAAACACTCTCGGTGACACGACAGGAAATAAGGGCGTAACCTTAACCTTTACCGTGGCGCCGGCTGCCGAGTCGCCGGTGGATAAGACCGGACAACCCCTGGAACCGGGCTGGTATGAAGTCAGCATCACCGGAGATACCGGGATCATGACAATATTAAAGGGCGCCGGGGAGTGGTGGAATGTCGACCTGTCCAGGGCCTTTGAAAGCCCTGTGCTGTGCGGTAAACTGGTCATTCCCGCCGAAATTGCGGCTGGTGCGGATAAAATAGCTACAACGCTGAAAGTGACTTTTGACTCCATAGAAATAAATATCCCCATGGTAAACCTGTCCATCAGTGAGGCAGTAAATAATAGTTTTGTGATTGATATTAAAAAGCTGACTGATGATTTGCCTTTCCAATCTGCCACGAACGAAACATATTTGATTGCCGGAAGCGTGTTTGAAATAGGCTTCGGTTTGTTGGGGGACGGTGCAGATAAGGAGCAGGCAATAACACTTGTTAAACCGGCCGGATTAAAGTTTGCAGTGGATACCGGTAAGCTGCAGCCGGAGCAAATTGAAGGCCTGGGTCTGTACCTGTATGATGAACCCACCCGGACTTGGCAGTATGCCGGCGGCTTGTTGAAGGGCCGGACTTTTGAAGGCGCCGTGGATAAATCCGTGAAAGCAGCGGTTATATCTTACGATAAGGTGTTTGCCGACATGACGGGCCACTGGGCTGCCGGGGATATCGGCTATATGGTTAGAAAACGACTTGCTAACGGTGTTAACGCTGAGCAGTTTGCGCCGGACGCTACTATTACCAGAGCGGAATTTGCTGTTCTGACGGCAAGGATACTGGGTCTTGAACCCAGCGATAAAAACCATTTTGCAGACGTTAATGATTCCGATTGGTTTGCGGGAATGGTTAACGCCGCTGCAGAAGAAGGGTTGGTCAGAGGTTATGACGGCAGATTTGATCCCAGGGAGAAAATAACCAGGGAACAGATAGCGGTTTTACTAATGAACGCTTATAAACTGAAAGGAAAAACGGTAGACGAGCCGGGTAACGCCTCCGGTGTATTTACGGACGACGCTGCCATCAGCTCCTGGTCACATTCCTCTGTATACCAAGCCAAGCAACTCGGCCTGATTAAAGGCAGGCCCGACGGCGCCTTTAGCCCCCGTGACAGCGCAACCAGGGCCGAAGCGTTTGTAATGGTAAAGAGACTGCTGGAAAAAGCAGCGTAAGTGGCGGGAACAGCCCTTCGGCGCAGGCGCCGGTGTGCGCCGGCGCCACTGGTTTAATTGTTTGTCCGGTGGGCAAAAATCAACCCCTTGCAGGATTCTTAAAGTTTTGGAGTTGAATGCTCATTAAGGTTGAAATGCTTTTATAATAAAAATATTAACTCTCCGAGCTTGCAGCCTAAAGTCCAATAAGGATATGGTTGCCGGCCGGCAGGGTGTGTTGGGAAACCGGTACGCCTTCCATGTGAAAAGGAGAGCCGTTTTGGTGTTAATGCCGGGCAGGCTTTGTTTTTTCGCAATGCTTACCCGGCATTGATTGTTACTTAAAAAGGAAAATGCATAAGATTATATAAATGGTGTAGGAGGTATTTAAGAATTGCAAACACTTGTTTGTATCGATGATACTGATTGCCTTGGCAGCAGGGGAACCGGGCATTTAGCTGCAATACTGGCTGATGATATTGAAGAGCGCGGGTGGGGCAAATGCTTTGCTATTACCCGGCACCAGTTGTTTGTTCACCCGGATATTCCATATACATCGCATAACAGCGCTATGTGTTTCGCTGTAGACTTGGATGAGTCAATGCTGGACAGTTTTATCGATTACGGTTCCGTGTTTTTGCGCCGGGAAAGCGCGGAGGGGTCCGACCCGGGTTTTTGTGTTGTTGTGCCCGAACGTCTGGGCCGGCCTGAGATGCTCGTTAAATTTGGATACAAAGCCAAAAAGGTTGTTCTTACCAAACAGGAAGCATATGATTTGGCGCGGCAGTTGGGCGTCCACCTGTCCGAGCACGGCGGCACCGGTGGCGGTGTCATCGGGGCGCTGGCCGGTACCGGCCTGCGCCTGAG
>JALHFC010000157.1 GCA_022839445.1 Pelotomaculum sp. | reverse complement strand
TCGACACAGCCCTCTTTATTATAAATGTGGGCCCTCCTAAAGGTAGCCGCGATATCTGTATCAACTTGCCCCTCTTTAACATTACCCATTAGATAAGCGGTCCTGCCCACAAACTGGTGGCAGGGATAAATGTCCCCGTTCGGGGCAACTGCCAGGTATTCATGACCGGCGCCGCAACCGGAAAGCCGCTTGGGCAAACACGGCCCTCCTTCCAAATCGATGTTAAAGTGAAAAAAGTCAACCGGTCGGCCGGCTTGCCTGCGTTGGAGCAATGCACGGGTCAACTGCTCGTACTGGGCAAAAAGCACGGGCAAATCTTCCCGGCGAATGGAATATCCATCTTCCTCCAGGGCTACCACCGGCTCTACCGACAAATTATCAAAACCAAGATCCGCCATGTGCAGCACATCTGCACAAAAATCCAGGTTGTGCCTGGTATATGTGCCCCGGACAATGGTGTACGCGCCTTGCGCCCATCCAGGCTCAGCACCACATTGATACCATGTTTATTTAAGTATTCGCCTATCTCCTCATTTAAAAGAACAGCGTTAGTTGTTACTGTAAAACTAAATACCTTGCCGTTTTCACCGCCACGCCGACGGCTATAATCTACCAGTTCCTTTAACACCTCAAAATTTAAAAGCGGCTCGCCGCCAAAAAAATCAACTTCCAGGCGCTTCCGGCCACCAGAGCGGTCAATCAATAAGTCTATAGCCCGGCGCCCTATGTCCGCCGGCATCAACTCCTCCGGCCCCCCAAAGTTCCCTTGCCCGGCAAAGCAATAGCGGCAACGCAAGTTGCAGGCATGGGCCAGGTGCAGGCAAAGCGACTTAACCACACCGGCGCCGGGTGGATTGTACTTGCCCCGGTAGAAGTCCTGGCTAAACAGTAACCCGCCGCGCCGAAGTTCCTCTATCTCATCAAGACACTGTACGACTAGATCCCGGCTATAACGCCCCCGGTATTTTTGTAAAATTTCATCTTTATCCATCCGGCAGCAGTCATCCAGGAGCTCCCAGGCAAGGCCGTCTACCACGTGGACAGCCCCGCTGTGCACGTCCAACACAATTTTTGACCCGTCAAATTCGAATTTGTGCAACAACGAAGCAACCCCCCCCTCTAAAAAAAGCGGACAAAATTATTGAAGGGTTTTCAAGACTAAAAACCCACATATCCAAAAAAGCGCCTCGTCCGGGTTGGACAAGGCTTGTTTTTACTTAACTTTCTTTTTTTCACAAACCTGGTTGCCCACCGTGCAAGATGTTTTGCAGGCGGACTGACAGGACGCCTGGCACTCGCCACAGCCGCGATCCTTTACGGCATCCTGCAGGCGGGCGCTGTTTAATGTCTTAATGTGCTTGCCCAAGGTTTATCGACCCCCTTTGCAAACATTATAAATGATTGTAGACAGCGGCGCAACGCTTAAAAGAAGAAAAAGCCGGCGATGGAAAGGTCCCGCCAGGTTTTGTATAAATTCGATAAATATCTACAATATATATTGTTTACCTCCCTGAAAAATGGTAACATATTGGTTGGTGATGGAAAATGAGTTTGTTTAAACTTGTTGACAACATCAGTTTCTATGTCAGATTTGCAATTTCGGGCTTTGCAACCGGGGGTAGCTGGAAGATAGACCGTATCACGGAATTACACAGCTCCGAGACCCGCAAGATCCTGATTAGAAACATGTCGACATATGAAGAATTATTCATGTACAGGGAAAAAATATCGCAATAATCGCGGCCTGCTTCGTAAGGCGAGACAACCCTCCGGAAATAATCGCTTAGATCAATTACCGGACAGAAGGAGGAAAGTCCCAAATTCATGCCTAAAACTTGAAAATATAGGACATTCTGCCTGATCGTGGAGTGTTTTTTTATACGCTATAAGCGTTGACAGCTTATCCAACATTAAAAGATGAGAGGCGGGGATTTTAGAAATTATGCGCGCTTTTCCTTCATGGAAAGACCTCAAGGTGGGTGATGCCGTTACTTTTTGCCGCACCTTTACCGAAGAAGACGTGGCAAAATTTGTCGGCCTGACCATAGATTACAATCCTTTCCATACAGATCCCGAATTGGCTACCAAATGCGGTTTTAAAAAACAGGTGGTACCGGGCCTGCTTACCGGCAGCATGATCGCCCAGGCCGGAGGCACCCTGCTACCCGACCCGTATCCGGCGTCAAGGGTACACTTTCGTTTCGTAGCTCCGGTATATATTGGGGAAACGATTTACGCCAAGGCTACCATTTTAAAAATAAACCCGTCCAATAAAAAAATGTCTCTCCAAATAACGTGCGCCAACGAAAAGGGGGAAATTGTTTTAGAGGGGGAAGTATCAGGTAGGATTATTCCGCTGCCGGAATAATGGATTAGCCTAACGCGGCCCTGTTTTATCCCAACTGAAGATGGAACAAAAAAGGACCGCTTCTTGGGACAATTAGGGGCGGTCCGAAACAACGAAAAAATTTTTGTTTGTCATTCTAATGGGAACATATTATTTTTCGCCTGGTAAGCAAACCTATGATTTTTTTGCCTGCTCCGCCTTCTGAATTTTGGCCCATGAATCCCTTAAAGACACTATCCGGTTAAATACCAGGGCATCGCCCGTCGATTCGACCGGGTCGGCGATAAAGTAGCCGTGCCTTAAAAACTGGTACCGGCTACCCGGCGCCGCTTCCGCCAAGCTCGGTTCAACCAGGCAGGAGTCCAGCGTTTCCAGTGAGTCCGGATTTAGGCAGGCCTTGAAATCCTTTTCTTCATCAGGGTTTTCTTTAACAAAAAGATGATCATATAAACGCGCCACGGCGCGAACAGCATGGGCGGCTGAAACCCAGTGCAGCGTCCCCTTGACTTTTCGCGCGCTGGAAGGCAAACCACTGCGTGTCAATGGATCGTATGTGCAGCGAAGCTCCAGCACATCGCCGGTGCGCTCGTCTTTTACCACCCGCTCGCACTTGATAATATAAGCGTGTTTCAACCTCACCTCACGCCCGGGCGCCAGGCGGAAATATTTCTTGGGCGGGTCCTCGCAGAAATCCTCCTGCTCAATGTACAACACACGCGAAAAGGGAACCTTGCGCGAGCCCATGCCGGGATTCTCCGGGTTGTTCTC
>JALHFC010000156.1 GCA_022839445.1 Pelotomaculum sp. | reverse complement strand
CAGGTGGCTGATCTGCTTGCGGCCAAGGGTTTGATAAGCAAGGAAAAATTTTATGCGGTAGTGGCCGGCGAAGATTTGCCATACGCGTTTATACAGGATGTGCCGGAAGGGGACAAACGGCTGGAAGGTTATTTATTTCCGGACACTTACCAGATGATGAGGGGGGATAGCGAAGGTTCCGTTGTTAATATGATGCTCAAGCGTTTCGAAATAGAGATGGACGACCTCGACTACCCGGCGCAGGCGGAAATGGCCGGGGTGACCCTGCACCAGGCTGTAACTATCGCATCATTGGTGGAGCGTGAGGCTAGAATAGACGAAGAAAGGCCGGTTATAGCAGGGGTTATCTACAACCGCATGGACAGGTCTATGCCCTTGCAACTATGCGCCACGGTGCAGTACGCCCTGGGCGTCAATAAGCCGGAGCTTTACTATAAAGACTTAGAGATCGACTCACCTTACAACACTTACCTGATTCAAGGGCTACCGCCCGGTCCCATTGCCATGCCGGGCAGGACATCCCTCCTGGCTGCAGTCCACCCGGCCCGGACAGATTATCTTTATTATGTTGTCAAACCGGACGGCGCCCATGCTTTTGCTACCACCCTGGAAGAACACGAAGCTAATATAGAGAGGTATCGGCAATGAAACCGGAACTGTTAGCGCCTGCGGGGGATCTTCAAAAATTAAAGGTAGCCGTGCTTTACGGCGCAGACGCCGTCTACCTTGGTGGGCGGCATTTTAGTCTACGGGCGGGCGCCGGCAATTTCAGTGAGAAAGAGCTGTTTGAAGGTGTGCGGTATGCCCATGAAAACGGCGCCCGGGTGTATGTGGCGGTCAATATATATGCAAGAAATGAAGATTTAGCCCTGCTGCCTGATTATTTGGAAATGATTTGTGCAGCCGGGGTTGACGGTATAATTGTATCTGATCCGGGTGTGGTTGACCTGGCGCGGCGGTTGTACCCCGGCCTGCCCGTGCACCTGAGCACCCAGGCTAACACGACCAATTGGGCAACCGCCCGTTTCTGGGAAGAACAGGGGGTATCCCGGCTCATCCTGGCCCGTGAGCTTTCCCTGGAAGAAATCAAAGAAATCCGGAAAAAGGTAACCGCCGAACTGGAGATATTTGTCCACGGCGCCATGTGTATCTCATACTCGGGGCGCTGCCTTTTAAGCAATTACCTGGCCGGGCGGGATGCCAACCGCGGCGATTGCGCCCAGTCCTGCCGCTGGCGTTATGCTCTGGTTGAGGAAAAAAGGCCGGGTGAATACTTGCCTATTGAAGAAGACAGCCGGGGATCGTACATCCTTGGCGCCCGCGATCTTTGCCTGGTTGAGCACATACCTGAATTAGTTAAGGCCGGGATAAACAGTTTAAAAATCGAAGGACGGATGAAGAGCGTCAACTACGTGGGCGGCATTGTGAAAGTATACCGGCAGGCGCTGGACGCCTATATAAAGGAGCCGGAAAATTATCACCCGGACCCGGCCTGGCTGGAGGAAATCGGAAAAGTTAGTCACCGCCGCTACACCACCGGGTTTTTGTTCGGCGCTCCCGGCGTGTCCGGCCAGCACTACGAGGGGGAGATTTACACTAGCACCCACACCTTTATCGGGCTGGTGAAGGGTTATGACGAAAAGACCGGTATGGCACTGGTAGAGCAGCGGAATTACTTTGCGGTAGGGGATGAGGTGGAGGTCCTGGTCCCGAGGGGGAAGAATATAAAGCAAAAGATAACCGCGCTCTATGATGAGGAAGGAAACAGTATTAAAGCCGCGCCGCACCCGCAACAGAAGGTATGGACACCTTTTGAGCGACCGGTTTCCGCATACTCGATTTTAAGAAAAATTAATCAGTAAAGATCGTGCGCATATATAACGTCCGAAACCGTAAACACTAAAAAAGGAGAGTGCTGTCCATGCTGGCCCTTGATTCTCACGTTCACTGTGGATTGACCATTCCTTTTGAAGAGATCCTATCTTTGTGGAAAGACGCTAAGATAGAGGGAGGCGCCCTTATTTCCCCGGTAGAGGAAATCTATAACCGCTATGATTCAGATTTTGTAGACAGCGATTATTACCGGCAGTCCCGGTCGCGGGTTCACTCTTACTTGGAGTCCTTGGCTTCCCGTTGGGTATTTGCTTACTGGTTTGTGTGGAACGACTTCGCAAAACCCCGTGAGGGTTTTGCGGGGATAAAATGGCACCGTCATACCAATGAGCCAAAATATAAGTACAAATCAAAAGAATGTGATGATTTCATTGAACATGTTTGCAGTTTGCGCCTGCCGGTCATGATAGAAGACGAGTTTCATAACACTATGGAACTTGTAAACCGGATTAACAGGCGCACCGTTGTGATTATCCCGCATTTTGGGGGACTAAACGGGGGCTATGTAAGGTTGAAACAGGCGGGGTTGTTTGAGAATCCCATGGTATATGTGGATACAGCCCTGGCCTACCCGGGTGAGATTCGGGACTTTGCAGCGGATTACCAGGTTGATCGGATTTTGTTCGGGAGTGACTATCCTTTTGGGGACCCGGCTTACGAAAGACATAAGCTGGAGAGGCTGTTTACCGGTCGCGCAAGGGAACAGGTCCTGGCACAGAACCTTTTGGCGCTTTTTGGCCGTTGATCATCAAAATGGAATAAAATAACCCTTTTTGGGCCAGTCTATAAAGTAAATGCCTTGGAAGGTATCCATGACTTTTTTAAGGCAGAAAAGGCTGGTCTTTGTTTTTTTTATATTTTTAACATGCCTAGCCGGGCTTGTTTTTCGCCTTTGGGTGATTCAGATCAGAGACGGCGAAATCTATTCCTGCCTGGCCTTAAATCAAGGCAGCCTTTGGGTCGCGCTGGAAGAAACGCCCCGGGGCAAAATACTGGACCGCAATTTAACGACAATTACCGTGGAAAAGCGGGAGGACAGGATTGTTATTTTTCCTGGCGCCGTCCGGGATAAGGCGGTGGTTTGGCACGGGTTGGCGGGGATCCTGGGTGTTGACGAGCCGGTTATTAAAAAATACCTGGAAGGAGATGCCTGTATTCTCCCTTACAGCGTTTCGCCGGAACAGTCTTCGGCTGTCCGGGAGAAAGGTTGGGTAGGTGTGATGGCGTTACCGGTCCAGTACCGCTACGGTGAACGGCCCCTGGCGTCCCATGTGCTGGGTCACCTGGGGAAAATTTCCTCCCGCGAGGAATTTTTGACCTTAGCTAATAACAGCAATAAAATTTACCGGTATAGCGATGTTGTCGGCAAAACCGGCCTAGAAAAATATTACGAGAAGGACTTGAAAGGCATGAGGCCGCAGCAGGCGGTAAGGGTATACACCGACGCGCGCGGTAGGTTGCTGGGAGGCCCGGGCTTTAAGCTAGAAGAGGGGGTCGGGGATAGGGAGCGCAAGGACCTGGTCCTGACCATAGATTTGCATATCCAGCGCGTTGTCGAGGATGTTATGGACCGGAAAGTGGAGAGAGGCGCCGTGGTGGTTATGGAGGCCGGGTCGGGGGATATCCTGGCGATGGCAAGCCGCCCTGGATTTGATCCGGCAAACCCGGGGCAAACGCCGGGCGTCACGGCGGAGGAATGTTTTTTTGATCGCTGCGTTTCCCTTTACCAGCCCGGCTCTGTTTTTAAGGTAATAGTAGCGGCCGCCGCTATAGAAGAGGATGTCGCCGGTTTAGACAGCCGGTTTGTATGCCGCGGGGAGCAAGAAAACATGATCCACTGCTGGAAGGAGGCCGGGCATGGTGACCTTAATTTTGCCACTGCTTTTGCCGTGTCCTGCAACCCCGTTTTCGCCGAAACCGGTCTAGCCTTAGGCGCCCCGACATTAATTGAGTACGCCGGGCGATTGGGATTTGACAACCAGTCGGTGATAGGTTACCCGGCGCCGGCGGACCAGCGTCAGGACCTTGACCTAATTGGTGCGCCTTATAACCTGGTAAACAGCAGTGTCGGGCAGGGACCGGTGCTGGTTACACCGGTCCAAATTGCGGCAATGACGAATGTAGTCGTCAGTAACGGAATTTACCGGACACCGCGCCTGGTCAAAGAGGTTCGCAAGAGCAGTGGGAGCGTAGCCAGGGAATTCCCCCAGGATACCGGCAGGATTGCCGTTTCGTCCGTTACCGCAGAAGAATTGCGCAAGTTAATGGAACTAGCTGTAGACCAAGGCACCGGAAAGGCGGCTTTGGTACCGGCTTTCGGTAGCGCCGGAAAAACGGGATCGGCGCAACTGGACTCCGGCAAGGATTCCGTAAACGCCTGGTTTTCCGGCTACGCCCCCCGCACCTGCCCCCGCTATATCATCACAGTTTTAGTAGAAGGAGGCGCCGGCGGCGGTGAAACAGCAGCCCCTATATTTAGAGAAATTATGGAACGAATACTAAAGTAGCGCCCGATCTTTGTGCATTATATAATTTAGCTTCAGGTAAAACTAAAACGGTGTCCAAATCATGTCAATCATAGGTGTGCGGACGCCGTTTTTT
>JALHFC010000155.1 GCA_022839445.1 Pelotomaculum sp. | reverse complement strand
ACCGACGCACAGGAAATCATAACTGCATAAATCACAGCTAACAGAAGGTATTTGGAGCAATTCTATGTCAGGCAATTTCCACGGAGTTAGGGACAAGATCGCCAATCAGGACAAGGATTTGAAGTATGAATATAAGGTTAATACCAACATACTGATTGGAAAATTAAAGGACTCGTTAGTTCTTATGTTGCTTGAAGATAACCCTGATAAACGCAGTGCTATGCTTTACCGCATAATGGAGGAAATCTCTAAAAACATGGTACCTATTCGCCCTGGAAGAAGTAACCTTCGCAGGAAGGGACTTAGAGCAATTAAGTACCCAGTTAATCAGAAAAGAAGTTTATAGCCGGTTTTACATCTTTAGTGATCAGAAATTGACGCTTTAGGACTAAACCAAGGGCTTAGAAAAGCTACATGACCAAGCCCCGGGCATTGTATTGCTTTTTTTGCTGCAGATCCGCCGGATTAACTTTCTTATTCTAATCCTATGGTGGAAGTCCGGAAGATAAATTATGTTGGCTTCCTATTCTAAACCAGATCTCAAGGTGGTTGTAAGTTATTGGTACGATAGCCTGATGACATTGGGGTCGTACGCCCTAACAAAAGTTGGAAGGGCTTTGGCCCTGGAAACTTTTGTCGAGCAGTCCCCTTTTGGGGATACCTGGAAGGGCGGCTAGCCCTTCCGGGTATCCCCGAGCTCATTTTCGGGTTTCAGCAGTATCATTCTGTTCTGTACGGATATTGACAAGCACTTTACAACAGTTTCCGGTCATTAAAGTGCTTTCAACAGCTATGCTTCCGGCATCGATTTTGCCTGCGGCAGTGATCATAGCGAACATGGGCTCTAAGCACCATCCATTGCAAGGATTTGCTCCCCCCATTTTCTTGGACAGCATGCATAACTTGCACGAAACTGCCGTAGCGATATAGCCGTCATCCGTTTTTTCCACAAACCAGTTCGCACAGCCATAAATTTCTGAAAGCTTGCAAAAAACATCCTCAACGGTTTCAATGCCAAGCTGTTGATTCAAAAAGGGCGCTGTCTGTGCCTGCCTTTCTTTTCTTCTCTCTACGATTGTATCAAGCACCTTTAGCTTGTCATAAGTGTTTACAGTCTCCGCTATAGATGCCGCATAGGTATTTTGCAATAGGGCAAGTCTCTTCTCAATATCCATTTTTCGTCTCTCCTTTAATACTTGTTTCAACGTTCGTTAGGTGTTGGGGAAAATAAGACACTAACATTCATGAAGCGGAAAACAAATCATTCACACCCACGAAGAACGATTGAAATCTCTTCTCGGATTTCTTCTTCAGGTAGAAACCTGTTTTTGACGACAATACTTACTATCAATGTCTCTAATAAATGTACTAATGTCCGCACAATCGCGATATCATTGTCTGCGTTCTCCAGATATGGTTTTAATATCTGATAATGCCTTGGAAGTATAGTTTTTTCCCACTCATCCATGATTTCCATCAATTCCTCATCGCCGTCAAAGGACAGATAAACCTTAATTCCAAGCCTGTAAACTTTTTTATCATAGTTGCTCAGAGAGTTCAGATCGTATACAAACTTTGTATAAAAATCTATGATGTTATTTGTCCTCAAGAGTGCCGCCTGCCCTTTTAAAAGGTCAAAATATTCCTTTTTTATGATTTCATCAAACAACTCCTTTTTATTATTGTAATAGTAATAAATCATTGGCAAGGAGCAGTTCACGTCTTTTGCTATGTTGCGGATCGTTGTTCCATGGTAACCATTACTGTTGAAATGCTCTACTGCTACTTCTTTGATTCTTTCTCTCATGTCCTTTTCTGCCATACCAAACACCCCCCTACCTAACGTTCGTTAGAATTGTATCATATAGAATTCTGGATTGCAATAGGTTTTTAAAATATCGGACAATGCCTCCTATTTTTTTCTTTAATCTCGAATTTAATTTTAACCGGTTAAATCTCGTGTTTCGTTCTGGCACATCAGCTTGGCCTGTTCCATGACAATGTCCACTGCTTTAGCGGTCTTATCCGGCGGGTATCCCGAGCATTATTCAGCTGCAAATAATAACCGCCTGCCGTCAAAACTGAGTACAGCAGCATTCCAAGGGAAACGAAATGTAGCTTTTCTCCGCAACTGCTATGTTTTAGGGATAATAACCCGCCCAAAATTAATAATGTGGCAGTAATACCCTCTGAAAAAAGATGTGCTGCTATCCTGAATGGTTCCGTGTCGACTTCTTTAACCTGCCCGGTAAAAAGAAGCATACCCCACATCCCAAGCATGCAGATTCCTATAAAGATACTAAAAATATTTCCAGCTTTTTTCATGCCTTGACCCTCATTCACTTAAATTACCCCAAGTGCTATCTAAAAGATCTGATAATGCGCTCATCTTATAGTAAAAGAAACAAATATCCTGTTCCAACCATCAGCACATTACTTATACTGAACCCGGGGAATTTCCTCCGATAAATCTCCGGAAATTCCCAAAAGGGGTCAGTCCCTCAATGCGGTTCCTAGCGTATAAGGCACAGCGGCCGCCTCGTGAAATGTTGTCTGAAATTCCTAATGCGGCTAATAGTTCGCTTTCTCTGTAACGCCGGTGTCCTCCGGTTGTTTTTATCGGGGCCCGATCCACTGCCAAAAGAAAAATATCCGGCAGGAAAAACAAACCTGCATTTAGAAAACAGGAAACTATATGATAAAATATAGACAGGAAGGGTTAACCAGCTTTAAAACAAACTATAACCCTAAAAAAGAATCCAGACTGGATAGCGTACTGGAAATAACCGACCCCAATGGGCCATACCTGCTAAACCTTGAACCCATGGGCTACCGTGACAACACATTACCGGCCAGAATGCTGCGTTACCGCAGCGACATCTGGGAAGCCACCTTAACAGAAGATAGGGGAACACCTTCGATACGGCAAGCAGTCATATTCTTTTACCAAAAAGACGATAACGGTCAACACCGGTTACAGGACAAGTGGGATTTCGGACTATTAGAATACGTCTACGCAGTAATCAAAGTATGGGAAGAACCCAGGCAACCGGTGATAGCCGCCAAACTATTTGGACTGTACCCACTGCTGCCGCTGATGAAAGGCGACAAACAAGAAACCCCAAAAGCAGCGCTACAAGAATGTATTAGCGCAATACAGGAAGTTAAGGACAAAGCGCTACGACTAGACCTTTTGGCGGTAATGGCCATCATGGCAGGCGGTAGATACTCAACTCAGCTAGTATTATCAATGATAGGGAGGGAAATGATTATGGAATCACCGGTATTCCAAGAGTGGGTGAAAGAAGAAAGAGCGGAAGCCGAGGCTCTAGGAGAAGCTAGAGGGGAAGCTAGAGGGGAAGCTAGAGGGGAAGCTAGAGGAAAAGCTAGGGGCAAGATGGAAGGAAAGCAAGACTCCATCTGCAAGTACCTCGAAGTCAAATTTGGCCCGGCTTCGAAGGGGCTACGGCAAAAGGTAAAGGGTATTTCCAGCCTAACCGAACTAAACCGCATCATAAATGGCATCTATACAGCTAAAACCTTGGAAGAAGCGCAAGCGGTGATATTGGGAACAAACTAAAATGAAAGCAAATGCTTATTCTCGCGAAGGGCCGGTCACTAAGACAAACAGTGGACGGCCCCGGTTAGTATCAAAGTGGCGCCCGTCTAAAACCGCTGGGACTGTTGCCCTGTCGATTTTTGCTAGGTGGTCGCATCCCCACAATGGGAATCAATTATGTTCCTTTTGTTCCATAATAATATAATTTTCTACAATGCTCGGGGAATTCCTACGGCGACCAGTCGCGTATGTTATACTTGGGTTCCCGGTTGTTCCCTTTCGGGATAAAGGGCTGTGGTTAATGAATCTCAGGGACTTGATAAGGGTGTAATTATTTCAAAGGAGAGTACCAAAAGATTTACTCGACAAGTTAGTAAAGAAAAAGCATGAGTTTAAGCAAATCTCCAACTGGAAACAATGGTCGGCAGTTAAAAAGGCTGCATTGGCTAAGATTAAAAAACTAACAAAAAGGCAGGTGAAAAGCCTGGTTTCCTGGCAGG
>JALHFC010000154.1 GCA_022839445.1 Pelotomaculum sp. | reverse complement strand
GTAATACAGAGGTTTTGCGCCATTTCTTCGGCGCTTTGCCCTTCCAGGGTAAGCTTTAAAACCTCTGCTTCCCTTGGTGTAAGGGCATACCGTTTAGTAATCTCCTGCAGGGTATTTTGTCCATTGTTTAATTCAATAACGGACGTTTCACTGTGCAAAAGCATGCTTGCCCCGGCTGTGTTATTGTCTGCGGGCATTTTTTCATCTGCTTTTTGAACTTCGAGAGTGGAAAGGTTTTTTAATAGCAGGGTGATAAGCGGTAATAAGGCAATGGCTGAACAGGCCCGGTAGGGCAAAGGCAAGGGGAAGGAGAAAAGCCGTTTTTTTAAAACGGTGGGAAATATCCATAAACATAAATAAAAACGCGGCGTCAAAAACTGCTGATCCGGCGTTCGAAAGCGCAATGCCGGAGGTGTTGCGGATGACAAGCATGTTAAAAAGGGATACGATAATTAACGCAACGCCGGCATACATGGTTATATGCCAACCCTTTAGGTCACAAAGCATACCGGCGGCGATAAAGACCGCGATAAAAAAGAGCTCCTCATAAACACGCCCGCTCTTATCGACGATTTCAGTGGCCGTATTGTCTTGAAACGCTGTTACGAAAAAGAATACAAAGCAAATCAGCGCAATGAGTCCGAAAACACCGAACGGCTTTACGCTGTTTGCGCTTACGGTGTTATCTTCGATGGCTACCCTTTCAGCAGGCAAAGTAATTGTCATAAAGCCGCTTACAAGTACGGCAAGGGAGGCAACCCAAATTACGACGTTATATATACCCAGTCGGGTGGAAATGGACCCGGGCGATCCGCTAGACGCAAATTCCAGAGTTATAAACAGAAAAGCGGTAGGGAGCGCGAGTCCGATACATGTCGTCAAGCCATACTCTCTTTTGGGCAGGTTATTAAACATAAAGATCAAGGAGCGAACGGGAATTGAGGCTGAGCATAGCGCCGCGCCGCACATAAATAATATGGACGGCACACCCGGGAAAGACGTTAACATGGCGGTAAACGCCACCGCAGCCGCTACCGACGCCGCAATGGGCGCTTTGGCCGGTTTTTCAGCCTTGTGGTCGAAATAAAGTGCCCATGCTAAAAATCCGGCAACCAGCACTAGGCTAAACAGTAAAGCTACAAGCGCCGGGTTCCAGTTTGCCGATGTGGAGGAATAACCGAAGAGCGGCTTCATGGACTGGTACCATAGGAAATAAAATACAATGGGTAACAAATATCTAACCCGCGGGTTATTTATCGAAAGATTCATACGCACCATCTTTAATTCTAAGTGATCACGATCAAATCCAAGCTCTATATCTACTCAATTGGCGTTTTTAAGGAATATTGTACATTCATACATCTATATCTACTCAATTGGCGTTTTTAAGGAATATTGTACATTCATACAATATACAACAACAAAAAAATAAAGTATAAAAATATTGTGAAACTGGTTAATTAAGTAATTAGAGGAGGTGTGTTCTAAAAATAATTATCTGGCGTGTTAAGGGCGCTGGTTTGGAACCATCATAAAATTTATTACGGGCACCCCTAGGGTAACGTGTTTAAACGATCGATAGTTTAAATGGTGGCATTTGTAGAAATCCATATTTTTTGGAGGTGTTGCAATGAGTTTTAAAAAAGCTGTTCTATTAGGGTTTACGGCCCTTGTTTTTGCTGTTGCGCTGTTCATTGGCGCAGCGCCCGGTATGGCCTTTTTAGATATGCCGGAATTTCCGGATCCAATTATCTCGGAGGACGGCGATAAATGGATCTGTTATGACGAAGACAGCCACATCTCTTACACAATCACCGTTGAGCCGGCATTTACCAGTCCGGCTGAAAGCAATCCGGCGAAGATCACAATTGAGGCGACCAGCCTGGATGAAAATGAGGTTGTCTGTGCCTTTTGCGCCGGCTTTGACCTTTTCGGGAGTTCCACAACCTACGGGGCGCCGGCAACACCCACGGCTACGTTGACGGCTTACGCTACCGCCCCGGGTTATTATAGCCTGGGCGCTAAATCGACTGATTTTTATGGAAATCCGGTGACTAAAAGCATGAGTTTCCAGCTTCCCAAGCAACACTGTGGTGGATCAACAGATTTTAATTTAGCCGGTACCACCGTGACAACCGCTGCCAATGACAAAAACGCCGCTACCGATTGGACGCTTAACCTGAAACCCTCCAAGGCTATTGCCGTCAAAGCCGGAGACAAAATCACCTTGCAGGCTGACGGCGCCATGTTTCACGCCGTGAGTGGGGTAACCTGCCTTACCGGCGCCGGCGCCGGCCTGGAACTCTCAGCTAAATGCATATACTCAAACGGTAACCCTGACTCGCTGGAGATATCTTTTACAAATACCGCGCCGGTTACCATTCCGGTTACGGGGGTATCCCTTAAAATATTAAATGTAGTAAACCCCGCCGGCACGCAGGACTTGGCCTGCACAACTATACCTGTTGTTACGCTGAACGCTTCGGGGAAGACGGGTCAGATCAAGGCTCCAAAGTTAATATTTACAGATTCTATTTTGAGTATAGTGTTATCTAACGCTTCTGTCAACGTAAACTCCGGCGGCAAGGTGCTGGAAGGACCCCTCACCGCCACAGTCAGCCTCACCGATAGCGCCGGAAACCTTTTAGATAGTTATCAAATGGTGGAGATACGGGTGAAGAACGCCCCGGCGACTTTGATCAACGGCATTGGGGGCAGTAACGGCTATGATATTTGCTGCCTTTCCAAAGGCAAAGGGATCTACATCATAAAAAATATTAAAGACAACGATATCCAGGAAGGTAGCTTTACCCGCACCATTGAAGCCAGGCTGGCGGACAATACGCTCATGAAAGCCGAGGCTGCGCTGACGGTAAATTATCAACCAACCTGTAAAATAACCGGTAAACTAGTGGACAAAAATACCGGCCTACCAGTGTCCGGCGCCCGGGTAGACGTGCGGGACAGCGAGGACAACAGCTATGCCGCGCTATATCCTGGCAATGACGGTGTTTTTGAAGCAATGGTAGCCGCCGGCGGCGGTGTGGGCCTGAGAATCACTAAAGAAGATTACATTGACGCCACCCATTATATTTATGAAAATGATTTTGCCGGCGGTCTACACGATGTGGGCAGCATCGAGCTCGAACATTACGCCTTCAAGGTAAATATCACTTATGGCTACCGCGCGGCTACCAGGTCTGGTCCGGCCGAGCCGGTCACGCCGGATAATTATTACGGCCCTTACAGTGACTGTCCATATTTGAGGAAAGGAAATATAGAGGTCCGCCCCAAAAAGGTAAACGGTCACACCTGTTATTTCCAAGAAGGACGGGGTATTGCCCGGGGAGATAGCGTGGAAGCGGTATTGAGATTGCAAAATACGTTTATAACCAAAACCCTGCCTTTGACTATTAACGCTGACTATAACGCCGAAAATAAGGTGGAGTTTGTGGATACTGAAAAAGGCTTTACGGTGATCATGGCGGATGAAAACCCACCCGCCGGGCAGACCGGAGACATTGCCGGCGCCATTTACCGGGGAAGTTGTTTGGTGAGATTTGAGCTGGCCCCCGGACAGGTTTTTGCTTACGGCCAAAAACGTTCAGAGCTGGACAATGGTGACTACAGTGTGGTGGTGATGTGTAAAGATGTGGGTATTTTTTTAGACTGGTCTCTGGATCAAATAACCGGGCGCGGGCTGGTGGAAGGAGTGGATTTTAAAAAATACCCCCTAACCATAGCCGACGGTACCATTGCCGCCCTGACTGTTTCGGCGCCGGTTAGCCAAAAAAGGCCGGTATTAGACAGCGCCGGTTCCACAGTCTACGCCAAACCCAATTTTAACTCGCCTCTCACCCCCTTTGTGGTAAAATTCGCGCTAAAAGATACAGGCTACCCGGTAACTCACAGGAGGATTATTGTTGATCTGCCTGATGGAATGGAATTTACCGGTGAGTGCGGGGTGTACAATACCGATGAAAGAAGTTATGAGGTTGACTACCAATATGATGACGCCCGAAAACAGCTTATCATATCGCCCTACCACGCCTGGTTGTTCGATTTATATTCCTTTGTTATTACGGTGCAAGTGGG
>JALHFC010000153.1 GCA_022839445.1 Pelotomaculum sp. | reverse complement strand
TTCGGATCAATTGCGCGAATGGCCTGGACGCCTTCGATCCCACCCATCTCTGGCATAGTGATGTCCATGGTCACAAGGTCGGGCTGGCATGTCTGGTAAGCCGCAACTGCTTCCAGCCCGTTACCGGCCTCCCCGACAATCTCATAGCCGTTTTTCGCCAGGATGGCTTTTAGCATTTCCCTCATAAATTTTGCGTCATCTACGATTAGAACTTTTTTACCCAATGTTTAAACACCTCCACACCTTAAATCTGTAAACCATAAACGCGTTAAACAAATACTGTTATATACAGTCTGCATTGCTGGGGACATTCCTCCAGAGGAGGTGTGTCCCCATTCCTTATGTCCCCTTTCCTTATTGATTACAAGCAAGAATCATGCCGGTTAAATATTAGGGACATTCCATTAAAATAAGGGGACATTCCTCTTTCGAAGGAATGTCCCCTTATTTTAATTCGAACGTATCGGTACACCAAACGGTACATATGTACTTTTCTGAACATCGGAGGGAAGCACGGGGACGGTTCCCTCCGCTAGCCGTCGGGCGACAGGCGCTTGAGCCGGGAGTATAGAGAGCGGCGGGAGATACCGAGCTATTGCAGTCTATTATTCCGGCGCTCGCAGTTTCTACAGGTGCGCCTTTTTTTCTGTCTTTCAGGATACCGAGGTGAACGGGTTTTAACTTGCTGTCATCCCACATCAAAACAGCCCACTCAACAGCGTTTTTCAACTCCCTGACATTGCCCGGCCACTCGTACGACAACAACATATCCGCAGCCCCGCCGCTGATTGTCCGGAAACGCTTGCCCTTTTCCCGGGCAAAGTTGGCCAAAAACATTCCGGCTAAGGGAAGGATGTCCTCTTTCCGCTGCCTTAAAGGCAACAAGGTAATGCGCCCGACACTGAGCCGGTAAAAAAGGTCCTGCCGGAAAGCCTTTTGTTTTATTTTTTTTTCTATGTCCACGTTGGTTGCGCAGATAACCCGCACGTCTGTCTTTATTTTTTTTAAACCGCCCACCCGGTAAAATTCCTTTTCTTGAATTACCCTGAGCAGCTTGGCCTGCAGTTCAACGGGTATTTCCGCTATTTCATCAAGAAAGAGAGTCCCCCCTGCAGCCATGTCCAGCTTTCCTTTCCGGCCTTTGGGAAGCCCGCCGGTAAATGCCCCGGCCTCATAGCCAAAAAGCTCACTTTCAAAAATACTAGGCGCAATGGCCGCGCAGTTGAGATCGACAAACGGCGCGCTAACATCCCCCCGGCCATAGTGGACGTACCTGGCGATTACTTCCTTCCCCGTGCCGGTCTCTCCCTCGATAAAAACAGGCACAGAGCGGTCAGCGTGCAGCCGCCGGGCTTGTTTTAGCACCGTTTTCATGGCCTCCGAAAAAACTACCAGGTTGCTGACCCCCATCGACTCGCAATAGGCTTTCCGCAAGCGCGCCAGCTCATGCCTGGTCTCCTCGGTCGCCGCTTTCACCTCATCTTCGAACTTTTCAGTCAGGATCTTGTTTTCCCTGCGCAACGCCTGGCGCTCAGCTACGCGCTCAGTAACCGCTGCCAACTCCTCAACATTGACCGGCTTTAACAGGTAGTCATAAGCCCCTGCTCTTAAAGCTTCGATTGCCGAATCCATGCCACCGTGGCCGGTAAGGAGGACCACGTCAAAATCCCGCCCGCCCGCGAATGACGACAGCGCGTGCAGCAACTCTATGCCTGACAGCCTAGGCATCTTAAGATCAGAAAGGACCATGTGGTAATCCCCGGTCCCAAAGGCTTCCAGGCCATCCTGCCCGTCACGGCATTCTACCACATGGTGGCCAAGTTCACGCAAAAATTCACCAACATAAGCCCGGCCGTCACTGTCATCATCGACCAACAGGATGTTCACCGGCGCTACCCACCCTTCATCTAAAGGCTAAACAGCCGGAAACGATATCCTAAACGTTGCCCCGGCTTTTTCATTATTAATCGCCTCAATTTTACCGTTAAAGCTGGTTACAATAGTCTGCGCAATGGACAGGCCGAGCCCCATTCCCGCCCCGGTTTGCTTGGCGCTGAAGAAAGGCTCGAATATTTTATCCATGATTTCCTCGCTGATCCCCGTGGCGTTGTCACTGACCTCCAGAAATACTGTTTTCCCCGCCTGGCCTGTACGGCAAGCTATCTCTTTTTCCCTTTCGCTGACCGTATCCAGGGCCTGCATTGCGTTTACCAGCAGGTTGATCACAATTTCCTCCAGCCTGTTGGCGTTACCTAAAACTGGTGGCAGATCTTGCGATAGTTCTAGTTTGACGTCAATATTATATGACGACAGCTCCCTACCGAGCACTTCCGTAGCCACGCCGGCGACGTTATTTAGACTGCATGGTTCAGTCGGCGCGGCATGCTCTGTCTTGGCAAAAGAACGTATATATTTAATGATCTCGTCAATCCGCGTTACCTGAGCCGAAATCTTCTGCAAGCCCTCAATAACTTTATTGTTGTCCAGCGGACGGCCCCTTTTATGCCAGTACAGTATACCATCGGCCAAAACCTTGATCGAATTCAGCGGTTGCCTTATTTCGTGGGCAATCCCGGCGGACACCGCGCTCAAAGTAGCGAACTTCTGCGCGCGCGCCGACTGCTCTTGCAAACGCCGCCTTTCTTCTCTCATTTTTACCTGTTCGGAGATATCGGTGAAAACACAGACAAGCTGGATATTATTACCCTGGTTGTCCTTAATGGCCGTAACCCTTAGCCATACCAATGCTTTTTCACCGTCCTTGCGCATTAACCAAGTTTCTTCCTGCCACACCCCTTTTTCCTCTATAGCCGGCAGCAATTCCTGATAACATTCTTCTTTTTGTTTACACTCTCCCCAAAACTCTGGGAATTTACCGGTAACCTCCGCCTCGTCATACCCGGTTATTTTAGTAAATGCCGGGTTTACCGACTGGACCGCGCCATCCGCGCCGATAACAACAATCCCCTCGGTGACGTTTTCAAACACTTTGGCCATCAAGTACAGCTTTTCTTCGGCCAGCTTGCGCTCGGAAATATCGCGCACGATAAGCAGCTTGTCCCCGGAGGAGTAACCGCTTATTGCAAGTTCTATAGGGAACTCCCGGCCGCCTTTGCGCAATCCGGTGACTTCCCGGCTGGCGCTAAATGTGCTGTCTTCCCCGGCGCTATCCTGATCAGAAGTGTCCCGGTCACGAATAGCGCCAGGCATTAGCAGCTTGACGTTTCGACCAACCACATCGGCGCCCGGGTAACCAAAAATGCGCTCGGCGGCCGGGTTGAAGGAGTTGATCAGGTTCCCTGAATCAACTATGATAATGCCGTCCAGCGCGCT
>JALHFC010000152.1 GCA_022839445.1 Pelotomaculum sp. | reverse complement strand
GGTGGTTTTACGTTTTCTGCGAGCTGCCAGTATGTTTTTGATCCAGTTTTGCAATGTATACCAGGACCTTTGCGACAGCTTCGTATAACTGGGGCGGGATTTCCGCGCCGATGCCGAGATCATGCAGGGTTCTGGCCAAAGTTTCGTCGCGGTAGATCGGCACGCCTGCTTTTTTCGCTGTTTCTTTGATTGTTTTTGCCCTTAATCCCTTGCCGCTTGCAACTACAACCGGAGCGCTGTCCGTTCCCGGTTTGTAACGCAGTGCGGTAGCAATTTCTTTGCGTAAATCATCCATTATATGACCTCAAATCTTACGGTCGAGTAGGTGCAGCTCGAATTTAGGAAGCAGGCCTTCCACGACTGTGCCGAGTTCTACCATGGTCCGGCTGGTTATTGACACCTCGGTAAAGCCGATTGTTTTTAATTCCTCTCTCATGGGGGAGAAATTTTCTCTTAGGATCTTGTTTGCGGTTTTCCGGTCGGTAAAGTATTTGACGGACAGGTAATCTTTTTTACAGGTCAGGCCAACCCAAACCCGGCCGAGATTTTTGGTAATCAGGCAAATAAAGATCTCACCTGATGTTACCCCTTTAGATGATCCCCTGGTTTTTTCCTCGCCGACCCTGGCAAAGAACCGGGCTTCGCGGAAGAGGGAGGACCTTAAAGGGAGGGGGGTAAAAGCCATAGGCTGTAAAGGCCGCTCCTCAGGTTGCTTTATGTCGGTGGCAGGATGCCGCTCGGCGGCGGGGCCGGCGCTTGCGGTCCTGGCCATTTTTGCGCTTGCTAAAGAAGCGTCCTTTATGCGGGCGACGTTTTCCGCTTTAGCGGCAGGCATTATTTTGCTTTTGCTTTGGTAGGCCAGTTCCTGGAGCAGGACTGTCAATGTATTAATGTTCATATCAATAATATCGACTTCGTAACGGGTTTTATAAAGGGGTATTGTCTAATATTTAAGCAGTTTTGATTAAATGCGACCGGGGTGGCGATGCGTGGAGTTATATACGATATTTACTACGGCTTTTGTTGTGGGCCTATCGGGAGCGATGGCGCCCGGGCCGCTTTTAACCGTTACGATTGGAGAAAGCGCCCGCCGGGGCTTCATAGCTGGCCCGCTTATATCTATAGGGCATGCCGTCCTTGAGTTGTTCCTGATTATTGCCATCGTTGCGGGTCTTTCAGTTGTACTGACAGCTACTATTGTATCACATACCATAGCAGTTCTGGGAGGCGCGTTTTTAATTTATATGGGAGCAGTGATGGCCAAAGACGCCCTGGCCGGAAAGATCACGCTGGCGGCGCTCCAACCGGGGGTGAAGGAGGCTGTTGCGAGAGGTGAGGGTAAAAAAGTTATAGCTGGTAAAGAAATGACGCGCCTGGTCATAACAGGTATCCTGACTAGTATCTCTAACCCTTTCTGGACATTGTGGTGGGCCACCATCGGGCTGGTTTATATCACCATGTCCATGAAAAGCGGGTGCATCGGGCTGGCCTCTTTTTACACCGGTCATATTTTATCCGACTTCACCTGGTATTGCCTTATTGCGGCTGCAGTAGCAGGCGGGAGAAGATTTTTAAACGACAGTATTTATAGGGGGATCATGGCGGTGTGCGGGGTTTTTCTAGTGGGACTGGGAGGGTACTTTTTATATTACGGCCTTTTTACATGAAGGTTAACGGGAACGGCAAGAATAATAAGATTAAAATGGTTTGTTTTTTGCTCTTAGTTTAACGGGCTGTGAAGGCCGGTCAAAGGTAGGGTTTGGTAAAAGAAAGGGGGAAGTCGTATGTCTATAGTGTTTTGCGGAGTATGCCCGCACCCCCCCATTGCGGTGCCGGAAGTGGGCGGCGCGGAAGCCGGCGTAGTGGTATCCACTCAGCGGGCGTTCCTCGAGCTAGGCAGGCGGGTGAAGGATAGCGGGGCGGAAACAGTAGTGATTATATCACCCCACGCGCCGGTTTTTCAGGATGTGACCGGTATCAATTATATGCCCGAACTAAGCGGTGACCTGGCTGCATTTAGGGCTTGGCAGGTAAGATTTAAGCTGAAAAATGACCTGGCCTTGGCGGACGAGATCAAAAGCCGGGCTACCGGACTGGGCCTTACGGTGGTTGGGCTGGACGAAGACGCTGCAAAGCAGTACGGGTTATCACTCCAGCTTGACCACGGGGTGACCGTGCCGCTTTATTTCCTGCGTGAGGCCGGGGTGAGGCTGCCAATGGTGCACGTGTCTATGACGGTGGCGGCGCCGGAGAGGCTTTACTTGTTCGGGTTGGCTGTCCGCCGGGCATCCGGGTCTCTTGGCCGCAAGACGGCCTTGCTGGCCAGTGCCGACCTTTCACACGGCCTGACCCATGACGCTCCGGGCGGTTACCTGCCAAGGGGCAAGGAATTTGACAGGGAAATGGTCAGGCTTTTGGCCGGGCCGGATGCGGAAGGGGTGGTCGGGATGGACCCGCTGCTAATCAAGCAGGCCGGTGAATGTGGCTACCGCTCCATTGTGATGATGCTGGGTGCGCTGGACGGGTACGACGCGAAGGCCGAGGTTCTGTCTTACGAGGGTCCTTTTGGGGTTGGCTACCCGGTTGTCTCCTACCAACCAGGAGAAAAAAATCCAAAAACGTCATTTTATGAAAAAATCAGGGCAAGGCAAATGGAAAAGGTGGCCCGGCGCCGGGACGCCGAAAGTTACCTGGTCAAAATTGCCCGCGAAACTTTGGAAAACTACGTAAAGGGCGCCCCGCCG
>JALHFC010000151.1 GCA_022839445.1 Pelotomaculum sp. | reverse complement strand
GACGGAAAATTTAGCTGCCATTTAATCAGGATTGACAACGGTTTTGAAATCTCGGATCACATCCACGAAGACAAGTGGGAGCTGCATGAAGTAATCGGCGGTGTAGGTGAAGGCGTCCTTGCCGGCAAAGAAATTGTCTATAAACTGGGGGTTACGGTTGTTGTCCCCGAGAAGGTACCTCACAAAATTGTTGCCGACAACGGGGATGTTTACCTGCTGGCAAAATTCATCCCGGCGCTGATCTAAAACCGCTATAAAAGGGAGCGCGATCATGGTTATTTTCCGGCGGCCATACATTTGGTTAGCGGCGATATTGACGCTGGTTGTCTTATTAATTATGATGTCCGCCACACCTGCGTTCTGCTACACCAAAGAGCACTCATGGGCGCCCAGGCGTTTAAGGGGGCTATGGAGGACCAGATATCCCGGAATGAGCGTTACCTCATCCCGATTTTAGCGGTTGTCCTTGTTTTCCTAGGTCTGGGCGCATACTGGTTTCGCTCCCAGATTATCAAAAATAGAACACCCTGGGGCATAAGCCCGGATTTAATCAGTTCCGGCGCCAAATCGCGCAGGGAATGGATGCGCCTTCCCGTCAATCATTATCTTATTTATGCCCTGCAAGACTCCAACGTTTACAGAAAGTCCCGGGTTATTAATATCGGGGGCGGGGGGTTATTGTTTGCAACAAATCAAGAACTTCAGCCCGGAGATAATCTAAGAATTATCCTGGAACTTGAATACGGCATGGAGCTAGACCTGACCGCAACAGTGGTGAGGTTTACAGAAAACACTAGCGGTCTTGCCAATTACAAATTCCTGGCAGGAGTTAAATTCACGGACATTAGAAAAGATGATCAGGATAGCATAGTGAGTATGGTCCTCAGCAAGCAGCGGGCATAAAACAACAAACCGCCCTGCTTTCTATAATGAAAAACACTCCCGGTAGACCTACCGGGAGTGTTTTTTTGTATGATTATAATAAAAGATTTTTTAATTCCTCCGGTTAAACAGCCTTTGCCACCACGAAGTCTTTTCCCTACTATTCCGTATGGCCATCCCTGATTGAATTCTACGGATCGACCGCATGATCTCCATATCCCTTTCCTCTATCTTTTTTTCCAAAAGTGATACCCGCTTGTCAACAGTGTCCTCCACCATCCTTTGAGTCAGGTCAAATATCACCTTGGCCGTATAAATGTCAATTGTGGGGACAACAGCCCGTGAAAAAGGCGCAGGATCCGTGCTATCGTCTAGATTTTCTTTTGCTTTTCTTATGCACACCAGCTCGACCATTAAGATAAGCTCCCCCTTTTAAGTTGACTAATAATTCAACACCATATAACAATTCTATGCCGTTATGTAAATTCCTTCCAGGTTTATTATGCATAATAAAATTTTCATGACGCGAATTTAATTAGACGAAAAATATTCCGGCATGTCCGCCGGACGGCGCCCGGCCCGGCTCTCATCGAGAACATTGATCCCCATTGTGTGGGGGCCAGACCCAATGTCCTTACACCCCTATAAGTAATCCTCTGCCTGCCAGTTATACTGTAAGCCTGAGCAGTTATTACGCCAAAGCATGGACCGTCAGTGGCGACGGGACGTTTTACGGTGGCAGCTTTATCACGGTAAGAGCCCAGGCCCAAAGTGGATATGCTTTTGATAACTGGAGTGAAAACGGCTCCATGGTTAGTCGAAATAGCGTCTACAGCTTTAACCTGGGTGACAGTAGCCGCCAGTTGCAGGCTAACTTCGTACGGGAATTCAAAGAGATATCAATTACAGATACTACTAAACCACGGATTATCACTTTTTCCCACCCAGTTTTACCAGATGAACAGAACCTTGGCAATATTTACGTGGCTACTGACATTAACGGGGATAATAAAGTTGAGGGGGTAATCGTTGCAGGGGTATCCGGCAATAACTGCCAGATCTCGGTTAAGCCCCCTGGTGACCAATGGTTAGCCGGGGCAAGCTACTACTTGATACTGGAACCCGGCTTGCAATCAGCTTTAAATAAAACCCTGGGTATAAGAACGAGAATGAAGTTTACCGTGGAATAAGTTTTTGTTAGGGGGTTGTACCCCCTAACAAAAACTGGCAGGCCGTCAGGCCGGACGGTTTTTGTCGAGCAACCAGGGTCAGCAAAATGGTAGCTACCTCATTGATCATACCTGATGACGATGAAGCTGCCGGCTGATAGGTGGCCCACTCAGCCATAACAACACTGGTCCCTTCTTTCAAATCTATTTCTCCCAGGGGGACACTGTCTAATTGTTCGCCGCTAATCCCAAAGAAATAAAATTTGCCGGTGGTTTTAATAACAGCTATATCCTTATTGGGGGAAGTAAAAGCATCCACCGCATTAGGAACCCGATCTCTTATACTCTGCCAACTGAGATATAAGGTGTCATAAAATACTAAACTAGCGGGCGGAATACAATTGATATTAAACTCCATGGTTTCGGGAGTACCATTCTGGTGATAATTTATTCTCCCCAGCAGATGCCAATGTCCATTTCTACGTGTCAGTCCAAAATTATCCTCGCCGACATCCTCTTCTATCAGTGTAATTCCTTTATTATGCAGGGTTTGCAGCGCTTGTTGCCTGGCACTGCGATAAGCTGTCGATCCCGTATCTCCCAGCAAATCTGCAACTTTGATTCCCATGGGCGACGATAACTGATCAACCGGTAATACCTGCAGTTTATCTGTACCGCCATTATTCCTCGCTATGGTTACATAATCGTTGCCAATATAATCAACAACAATGCTTTGAGTACTTAAAGATACTGTTTTTGCAGAGACTTTATCTTCTGAGGCATCTTTTATGGCCACATTTCAGAAGCCGCTTCGGCGCGGGAAAAAGATGTCTTTTCCGCTTAGAACCGGACGTAGTATTTTGTCGTCCGCTGCTATCCAAACGGTTTTATAGATATATTCATTATTTGAAGGTATTTTAAGTCCAATAAAAATACCGGAAGTGGCTGTATTATTGTAGTGGTTATCACTGGCAACATTTAAGTTCGCTATTGATGAGGGGTCATCGGCCCGATCAGCAACTTTATGAAGCAGCAACACCTTATTTTGTACAAAAGAAATGACGGTAGCATCATCAATTTTCATAAATTCGCCCAGATAATTAGCGTCGGCGAATACAGTAACAACATCAACTGTTTGGTTTATCGACGCCAGATAGCCGTCCAGAACGATATATCTGGTCATCAAATAATCCCTTGAATTGACCTTTTTAATCTTGTAGGTAGGTTGGTCCCAGACATTACTGCCCAATATCGCCATTTCCCGGCTAAACTGAAGAGGCTCAGCCTCTGAGCGAAGGTTGGTCGCACTCGAATATCCTTCCGAACCAAGCTCATCAATCACTGACCATTTTCCTTCTAATGGACAAACATCATATACCGGCGGTAGAATTATTCCCGCCGTAGTCCATGACAGATTGGCACACCCGCCCAACAGTGGAAGGAGTAATAATGCCAGTAAAATCCTGCATTTATTAAGCATCTGGCTGCTCCCTTCGGGGTAAAACTATCACCACATCGGTCCCCTGGTTCAACTGGCTCATTATCTCCAGCTTGCCGCCCATCAGGTTGACAATCTCCTCGCAAATCGACAGCCCGATACCATTTTTAGATGGCGAACTTTTTCCCTTATAGAATTTTTCTTTGACCATGGGCAGTTCGTCGGCAGCTATCCCGCAGCCACTATCGGATATGACAAACTTAAAACCTTCATCTTGAACTTCCGTTTTGAAATGAACATAACCGCCGGAATGATTAAAATTGAAGGCATTATCCAGAATATTGATAAATAACTGTTTAAGCCGGTTTACATCCCCATAGATATTGGGCAGGTTTTCCGGATAGATCACGGTAAAATCGATATTTTCCCGCACGGCTCGCGGTGTCAATTGTTTACGTAAATGTTCACAGAGATTAATCAGGTTTACCTCTACAGGGTTGAGTTTAATTCTGGCCGAGATGAATTTGGAGAAATCCAAAAGTTCCTCAACCATCCTGGTCAGCCGGTCACTCTCTTTCTCTATGATATTGAGACCGCTATTTAGCATTTCTTTCTGCTGAAAGTTTTCACTTTGCAAAGTAATCGCCCATCCCTTAATGGAGGTCAAGGGCGTGCGCAGCTCATGAGACACGGAGGAAATGAAATCATTTTTTAGCTGCTCTTTTTTTATGATTTCATCAGCCAGATAATTTAAAGTATCCGATAGTTCGCCAACTTCGTCGTCTCGTGTTTTTCTGCTTTTAATTTGAAAATCTCCGGCTGCCATTCTCTGAGCCACAGCTGTAACTTCCTGCAATGGCACCACGATGCTGTTGGCTAAAAAAATACTCATCAAACCAACGATGAGTATTACTAATAGGCCAATTAATATAAAGATTTGCTCGGTTTTGGCAATGTCCTGGTCGACGGCGCTTAAAGAAGCCATAAACCGTAAGGCGCCTACGATTTCATTGCCTGATTTCAGGGGATTGGCAACCGCCATGACTTTTTGCCCGTTTAAGTATCCTACCCATACCCCCGTTTTGCCGTCCAGGGCCTCCTTAATGTCGCTGCCGGCCATGTGGGGTATAACGATACCTTGGGAGTCCATGATAATATTACCATCCTTGTCAGCAATCTGTACTTCGGCATTGCTCTGGTTCCAGAATGCATCAACATTATAGAGCACATTGTCCTGCAGTGATGTATTGGCAAAATACTTGGTATACATATCTGTGCAAATATTTAGTTGGTTGGTGAGACTGCCTTCCAAGCTGTAATAATAGTTCTGCTTAACGATATAAATAAGCAGTATTTCCAGAATCACCACCGTGCAAATAATGACTATCATGAAATTGGCTGCTAATCTTAATCTGATTCCTTTCATTATGTGCTCCTATTGGGTTCTGCCTGCCATCGATAACCAAACCCCCATACAGTTTTAATATATTCCGGCACAGAGGGATTGTCTTCCAGCTTTTCCCGCAACCTTCTGATATGTACGTCCAAAGTTTTGGTATCGCCAAAATAATCTTGTCCCCAGACGGCATTTAACATCTCATTGCGTTTAAGGGCCTTGCCCTGATTTTCCATAAACATCTTGAGCAAAGCAAATTCGGTAGGCGTTAATTCGATTTCCACACCATTTTTGAAAAATTTATTGGCCGCAATGTCCAGCAACAGATCATCGCATTTAAGCACATTATTTTCCACCTGGAGAATAGTCCGGCGCCTTAACAGGGCCTTGATTCGGGCTATCAACTCCAGGGGATTAAAGGGTTTGATCAAATAATCATCCGCACCCAGTTCAAGACCGAAAATTTTATCGGTATCTTGGCTCTTGGCCGTCAACATGATAATAAAGGTTTCGGGCCTCATTTCCCGAACCCGCCGACAGACTTCAAACCCGCTGATTCCCGGCAGCAAGGGCTTTCTCCCCCGTGTCCGCTTCTCCTACTTCATAGCCCACTGCACTGAGATTAAGGGTGATAAAACGTCTGATTGATTCTTCATCTTCAACCACCAAGATTTTGGTTTTTATATCTGTCATCGGACAACTCTCCATTTTATAATATAAGCTCTATAGGTATGTCAATGCTCAGGGAGTAAGGGCATTGGCCAGCAGCGACACATAGGCCTTAACCCCGGCTTCTTTCAGGTGCACCCCGTCAGCGCAAAAATATTCATTTTGGCCGCTGCTGGCGGAATACCAATCCACCAGTTCTACATCGGGATGCGTGTCGGCAGTCCGGGCCAAGATCTGATTGACCGCGCTTTCCCATGGTTTTGGAACCCGGGCATTGATGATCACGATCCTTCTGTCATTTCCTAGTATACTCAGTATATCCATGAATTGTTTTTCTGTAAATGCTCCATTTCCCCCCAGCTCGATTATAACCGTCTTTCCTAAGATACCTTGTGCTTGGAGATCCTTGATCACTTGGGGCGCCTGGTGCATTTGCCGGCCAATGGCGGCATCCACTATAATATCCGGAAAAAGCCTTTTTAGTTCAAGTTCCACTCCAACCATGACCGAATCGCCAATAACCGTAACTCCTTTACCGGTAAATCCATGGTTTTGGTCTGCGCCCTGATTCAGCGTATCAGTAGCCGGTGGGGCCACAGCGCCATTGCCGTTACTCTCACCAAATTCTGTGTTCAGAGCTGTATTGGCTGGTTCCATTATACCGGCCGGTTCAGATGGCGAACCCTTATGCTGATTAATGCGCCAAAGATACATATTATACTGGTTAGTGATGCCTTGCCCCGAGCCAAATACTGTTTCCATTTACCGTGCCGGATCGGCTCTTCGATTAAGTACCACGAAATCGCTGCCAGAGAAATGCTTAAAACCGTTTGTGCAATCGCCAGACTAATATCTAATCCCCCTGTATCGACCCCCGGACTGGTTAAGACTATGACCGGATAGTGCCACAGGTAAATCCCATATGACCACACCCCCAGCCGGCGTAATGGCGATATCCCGAATAGCCTGCCCAGGCGGCTGGCAGGATGAGCCAGCACGGCCACCAGGACCGCCGAGATTATTGAGAAGAACAAAAGACCGCCGCAATAAAGAAACGATTGATATTGATTGCTTAGCCAAATCATCGCTAATACGGCCAAAAGCGCAGAGCCTCCTGCCGCATCGAGTGTCATGCGCTGCCGCGGAGATAGGTCGGCCGCTAGTTTTCGGCTGGGCCACAACAGGGCCAGTACCGCGCCAATAAGCAAAGCAAAAGCCCGGGTATCGGTTCCATAGTAAACCCGGTTGGGATCCAGACCGGGTTGATAAATAACTGCCATGGCGGTGGCAGAAGCAATAACCAGAGCTGTGATCAACCCCATCAGGCGGCCCCGACGGGGAATATAGCGTAGTCCCAGCCCTAATAGCAATGGCCACAGCAGGTAAAACTGTTCCTCTACAGCCAAAGACCACAGGTGTCCCAAAGGTGAAGGAGGTCCGAAACTGGCGAAGTAAGAAACTTTGTGAAAGATCAACCACCAGTTGCTGGAATAGAATACAGCTGCCAGGACTTCATTCCATAACGATGATAAGCGGTTGGGATCATATAGATATATCCAGAGCATAACCCCGCTCAGCATTGTCAACAGTGCCGGCAGCAGCCGCCGTGCCCGGCCTAGCCAGAAGTCTTTCAGATTCATGCTTGCGGAAAGATTCCATTGGGCAAGCAGAATGTCGGTGATAAGATAACCGGACAGCACAAGGAAAATGCATACCCCTAAAAGTCCTCCCGGAGCCCAAGGCAGGTTCAAATGGTAAGCAATCACCGCGAGCACAGCCAAAGCTCGCAGCCCATCCAGTCCCGGCATATAACGTCTGGAGGGGAGTTGATCTTTTTCATGATATTCAGCAAGCCCCATATTTCCATCTCGTTCCATTGGTTGATTCCACCCACCCATAGTAATTCGGTATTCCTCCACGCCCCCTTTTTCATCATAATACCAACTTTTTCTGGTAATTGCGTTACAAAATGCTTAAGATAAGGTTACAAAAAAGTAATAAATGTTAAAAAATATCGAATGCTCGGGAAATTTCCTCCGATAAATCTCCGGAAATTCCCAAAATGGAACTGTCCCTCTGACACCAGACCCTGCCTACGTAAAAATAAAGCCTCCCTATATGATGATAAAAAGGATATTCATTATTTTTGGGGAAAATTGTACCTGGATGATTATTGCGGGGTAGGCATGACCATTAAGGGGAGAGGTAGTTTGCGCAGCAGGATGATAGGGGTTATTATTCTTGTTCTCTTGCTGGTAGGATGCGGCGGGAAGCAAGATATTGCTGCGGGGTTTAACCAGAATGACGACAAGTTCCAAGAAAAGCAGCTTGATACCCTAGAAGATAAGCGTATCGG
>JALHFC010000150.1 GCA_022839445.1 Pelotomaculum sp. | reverse complement strand
TAGAGGGGTGTTATTGACTGCGGGGAAAGGGTTAAGGAATGGGGACACACCTCCGTTTAAGGAATGGGGACACACCTCCTTCGGAGGTATGTCCCCGATCGGGATGGGTTGTCGCTTAGAGGGGTGTTATTGATTGCGGGGAAAGGGTTAAGGAATGGGGACACACCCCCGTCTAAGGAATGGGGACACACCTCCTTCGGAGGTATGTCCCCGATCGGGATGGGTTTTCGCTTTGAGAGGTGTATTGCAATAGTTGAAAATTAGATCCCGACTTGTAGATCTTGCAGGATTTTTTGTTGTGACGCAGAAGAACTCTAATGGGTGATAAATAAATGAAAAAAAAGAACCAAGCCAGAGCCGGGAAAATTACCTGGCATGTTTGGGCGGTTATAGCGCTGGGAGCTGTTGTGTTTGCGTTGCCGGTACCGGAAAAGGTTAAAATATTTCTAGCTATACCTCTTTACGCGGCGTTTATTTATGTTTACTACAAGTATGTGTATAAAAAAAGGTCCTCGTAAAGAGGGCCTTCTTGTTGGTGAAAGGGCAAAATGAGATTACACACATGAAAATTCTTAAAATGGGAAATAGATGTAGGTAAAAAGGGAATAATATTATATGTCGATCACCTTTACAGTTATTAAAAAAGACTCTTCCTGTTGCGCCCGCCTGGGTCTTCTACATACCCCCCATGGGACGGTGGAGACCCCTATTTTTATGCCCGTAGGGACGCAGGCCACCGTCAAGACCATGGCCCCGGAAGAAGTCAGGGATGTGGGCGGGCGGTTGATTTTAAGTAATACATATCATCTTTACCTGCGCCCGGGTTACGAGTTGGTGCGGGAAGCGGGTGGACTGCACCGTTTCATGAACTGGGGCGGGCCTATTTTGACCGACAGCGGGGGCTTTCAGGTTTTCAGCCTGGGACCGCTGCGCGAAGTCGCGGAAGAAGGAGTGACCTTCCGCTCACATATTGACGGCTCAAAGCACTTTTTCAGTCCGGAAAAGGCCATGGAAGTTCAGATGGCCTTGGGTTCGGACATCGCCATGGCTTTTGATGAGTGCGTTCCTTATCCCTGCAGTTGGGATTATGCCCGGGAGGCTACAGAGCGGACTTCCCGTTGGGCAAGGCGGTGCCTGGCCGCCCACAGCAGGGATGGCCAGGTAGTATTTGGAATTGTGCAGGGGAGCGTTTTTGCGGAATTGCGCGAAAAAAGCGCTTTGGAACTTGTGGATCTTAATTTCCCCGGATATGCTATTGGGGGCTTGAGTGTGGGGGAACCCAAAGATATAATGTATAAGATGCTGGATTTTACCGTACCGTTTTTGCCTGGGGAAAAGCCGCGCTATTTGATGGGGGTGGGCTCACCCGACTGTTTGGTGGAGGGAGTAATAAGGGGAATCGACATGTTTGACTGTGTGCTGCCTACTAGAATGGCCCGCAATGGCGCTGTCCTCACCCGCCGGGGCAAGCTAGTGGTGCGAAACGCCGAGTATGCGCGTGATTTTACCCCCCTTGACCCGGACTGCGACTGCTACGCTTGCCGGCATTATACCAGGGCCTACATTAGGCACTTGATCAAGGCCGGTGAGGTGCTGGGCATTCGCTTGACTACCATACACAACCTACGCTTTGTGCTAAAGCTAATGGAAGAAATAAGGGAAGCAATACGTCACGGGACAATTTTGGATTACAGGGATAAATTTTTAAAAGAGTACCAGGGTCCTCAGGCGCAATAAAAAAATACTCTTAAAAAAAGGAATTTTTGATGCAGAGAAGAATATGTGAAAAAGGAAAGGAGGTTCGAGATGGGTAGCAACTCCCAGATGATATCTCTGCTGTATGTTGTTGGGCTATTCGCCCTGCTTTATTTTTTGATGATCCGGCCCCAGCAGCAGCGTCAGAAAAAACACCAGGCAATGGTTAGTAACCTTAAGCCAGATGAAAAAGTTATAACCATAGGGGGAATTTACGGCACAATCGTAAAAATAAAGGATGATTCAGTTATTTTAAGAATAGCCGACAATGTCCGGATAGAGATGCAAAAATCCGCAATCTCCCAGGTCACAAGCAACAAGGAAGAAGAAGAAAAGGGTGAAGGATAATCTAATATGGGTGGACCTGATTAGGGACATTCCTTCCCGGACCCGGTTAAAAGGGATCTTAAACCAGGGAAATTAGTCCCTTTTCCTTGTTAAGGGGGTATCTGAGATTGATTACCCTGGAGGATATTAAAAAAGAACCAGTTATCGACGCATTTATCCGCAAGGGCAATAAATATCTGGGTGTAATGGGTTTTACCGAGCACAGCTACCGCCATGTCAGCCTGGTTTCGAGCATAGCCAGGAACATCCTGGAGAGGCTGGGCTATTCCCAAAGGCAGGCTGAGTTGGCTGCTATAGCAGGTTACATGCACGATATCGGGAACGTGGTCAGCCGCAATGACCACGGTATTTCGGGAGCAACGATAGCTTACCCGATCCTGATCCAAATGGGGATGCACCCCGATGAGATCGCCACTATTATTTCGGCCATTGCCAACCACGAGGAGCAGTACGGGCATGCTGTCAACAGTGTGGCCGCAGCATTGATCGTGGCTGACAAGGCCGATGTGCACCGTTCCAGGGTGCGCAACCCGGACTTTGCTACATTTGATATTCATGACCGGGTGAACTATGCGGCAGAGCATTCTTTTCTCTGGGTTGCAGACGACAAGCGGACAATTACCATGGAACTGACGATTGACATCGACATTTGCCCGGTAATGGAATATTT
>JALHFC010000149.1 GCA_022839445.1 Pelotomaculum sp. | reverse complement strand
AAAAGTGGGACAAAAAGGGACCGTCCCCAATTGTTCTCCTTGTCCCTCGGAATTTATATTTGATTATAAAAGGATTTATGGAAAATAGGTAGAAGTTTTTTAAAAAACATTGGAGGCGCCTATGTTTCCTTTTCGAGTTGTTTCTGTAACACCTAAATTGCCCAAGCCCATCGACAGGCTGAGAGAACTGGCTTACGATTTTTGGTTTAGTTGGAATCCGGTCGGTATTGAATTTTTTAGGTCAATCAACCCGGATTTGTGGCGGGAAGTCAGGCACAACCCTGTAAAATTTTTAATGAGCGTGCAGGAAAAAGACTTGGAAGCGGCCTCGCAGGATGAGGAATACCTGTTTCTCTACAAACGCGTATTCGAGCTTTATGACCGGTATTTAACTGAAGATACGTGGTTTTCAAAGCAATACCCCGAGCACAAGGAAGATCAAATCGCATATTTTTCCGCAGAATTCGGCCTGCACGAGTCGCATCCCATTTATTCCGGCGGGCTGGGCCTGCTGGCCGGCGATCACTGCAAGTCGGCCAGCGACCTCGGACTTCCTTTTACGGGAGTGGGTCTCTTGTACAAACAGGGCTACTTTGACCAGCGGATTAATGCTGAGGGCTGGCAGGAGGTAGCGTACCCCTACTTAAACTTTTACGAGCTGCCAATAACGCGTGTCAATAAACCGGACGGTAGCCTGTTGACCGTCCCGGTGGATCTGCCGAGGCGGACAGTCCATGCGCAGGTCTGGAGGGTAAAAGTAGGAAGGGTAAATATTTACCTTTTGGATACCGACAACCCGAAAAATACGCCGGAAGACCGCTTGCTTACAGGACAACTGTACGGTGGCGATCGCCAGTACCGGCTTTCCCAGGAGATACTGCTGGGCATCGGCGGTGTCAGGGCCCTGCGGGCAGTGGGGATAAACCCCCGCGCCTGGCATATTAACGAGGGGCACGCTGCTTTTTTGGTTGTTGAACGGATCAGGGAGTTGATGCGTTACGGGATTTCTTTTGACACGGCAAGGGAATTGGTTCGTGCTTCAACCATTTTTACCACCCATACCCCCGTTCCGGCCGGACACGATATTTTCAACGAAGAAATGATAAAAGAGTTTTTCGAGCCGGCAATTGCCGGCATGGGCATCGAGTTTGAAACATTTAAAAACCTGGCCTGGGACAACCCGCGAAATGGTTTCAACATGACCTTGCTGGCTATAAACCATTCCTATCTTTTTAACGGGGTCAGCCGCTTGCACGGCAAAGTCAGCCGGGATATGTTTTCCCCGTATTGCTGCGAGCTTCATCCCGAGGAAATACCTGTTAAATATATTACAAACGGGGTCCACGTAGAAAGCTGGCTAGCTTCTGAATTGAAGGAAATTTTTCCCCGTTTTTTAGGAAAAGGGTGGACAAAACAGGTAACGCAACCCCAGATGTGGGGAAAAATAGATGATGTTCCAGACCGGGAATTGTGGAGGGTCCACCGTTTTCTAAAAGAAAAAATGATAAACTTTGTGCGGGCCAGCATCAAGCAGCAGCGCAGGCGCAACCTGGAGCCGGCGCATTGTATTAACGAGGTGGAGGAATATCTTGATCCGGATATCCTGACCATTGGTTTTGCCAGGCGCTTTGCCACTTATAAAAGAGCCACCCTACTATTCCGTGATCGTGAGAGGCTGGCCCGGCTGGTCAACGACCGGGAGCGGCCGGTACGCTTTGTTTATGCCGGTAAGGCGCACCCGGCAGACGCCGCCGGGCATGAGCTGATCAGCCAGATTTACGAGCTGTCAAACCAGCCGGAGTTTCGCGGCAAGGTATTGCTCCTGGAGAACTACGACATCCATATGGCCCGTCACCTTGTCCAGGGTGTCGATGTGTGGCTAAATACTCCACGCCGCCCGCTGGAAGCCAGCGGAACCAGCGGGCAGAAGGCCGCCTTGAACGGGTTGATCAACGCCAGTACTCTGGACGGTTGGTGGCCGGAGGCATATAACGGGAACAACGGTTTTGCTATCGGCACGGAGGATATTTACCACGATAATGCTCTCCAAGACCGGGACGACTGCTATTCTTTGTTTAACGTTTTGGAGGAGAGGCTGATTCCCATGTACTACCGGAGAGAGGGCGGCATGTCGCCGGAATGGATACAAATGATGAAGAATTCCATCAAAACAATTGCGCCGGTTTTTAATACCGACCGTATGGTTACCGAGTATGCGGAACGCTTTTACATACCGGCAATCAAAAGAGTAAAGACTTTTGAGGAAAACAACAATTATATCGCTATCCGCGCCGGCAGGCTAAAAAAGTTTTTAAGCGAAAATTGGGACAAAATTTCTTTTGTTTCAGTTAAATCCAGCGGCAGGTCCAGGATGCTAGTAGGGGAGAGCCTGGAGATAAGCGCCGTTGTTAACCTGGGTCCGGTTAAACCGCAGTGTGTTACAGTGGAAATAGTATACGGGAATGTTGAAGACACCGGTTTAAAAAATATTAAATTTGTCCCCATGGACTTTGCCGGGGAGGCCGGTACCGGTATATACAATTATAAGGGGACCCTGCTCCTTCCCCAGGGCGCCATGGGGTACACGGTGCGTGTAAGGCCGGGAAGCAAGGATTTTTCCCATGCCGAGCTACCCCTGGTCACCTGGGACCGGGGCTTTAAAACACAGCCCCAAAGCTAAAAAGAAGCAAGGGGACGGTTAATGTGAAAGTACCAGCCACGGGGACGGTGACTTTGGCAGGTACAAGTAGCACAAGGGGACGGTTAATGTGAAAGTACGGAAACGA
>JALHFC010000148.1 GCA_022839445.1 Pelotomaculum sp. | reverse complement strand
AAATTTTTAAGGGCCAGTCGCAGGAAATTATATGTGATGTTTTGTGGAACAACTTTGCAGGGTTTTGACTTTCTGAACTTATGAATAATCCGGACGGCCGGATCAAGGTAAACATTAAAGCCAGAGGTCCATAACCGGAAACAAAAGTCTATATCACTGTAACCAATCCCTTTAAATCCGTTATCGAAACCGTCCACGGCAAAATACGTCTCTTTCCTTATGGCCAGGCAGCCCGCCCCGGCAAAGGGCGCCGGGGAAAATTCCCCAACCGGTTTTGTTATCCAGTATGGTTGCATTTTTTGATCCAGGGCCACGCCATATACATCAGGGTGGGAAGGATTAAAAGCACCGAGCGCCGGCGCCACTGCATAAACTTCCATGGATCCAAACCTGGCGGCCAAACCATCAAGCCAGTTTTTTTGGGGTATGACATGGGCGTCTAATAAAACCAGCAGTTTACCAACTGACGCTTTAGCTCCCAGGTTTTTTGCCCTGGACGGCCCAATACCCTCTGTGTGAATGGTCCTTACATTTTTATAATCGCCGGTTTCTAAAACGTTTACGGAATGGTCTTCGGAACCGTCGTCAACAACAATTATTTCATATGGTATACTGGTTTTGTGAAGAATTATGTGATCTATCGTTTGCTTTAGATTGTGACCTTCATTCTTGGAAACAATGATAATAGAAACTATAACCGGGCCAATAGGTTTTAGCATGAATATTACCTCTTTTCCCCAATAAAGTCATCTTTTATAGCCTTGTCTATAGGGGTCTTTTCTACGACAATGTCGAATGTATAAAGCTGCTCAGCGCTATTTAATGATATTCCACCGGGGCTGACAGGAATTTTTTGTCCTCCGTCATTTTTGTTTACCTTCATAATATTTGCCTCATGGGCACCGGGTATATCTCCTTCATCATCCTGATCATTGAAAACAAGATAAGAATCGACCATCTGATTAATTTCATTATTCTGAAGAACGCCGGTTTTTTCTATATCATCTGTAGTTGTTGGTTGAAACTCAGACTTGTCAACGTAAATGATTGTTTTTTTAGTATCTTCATTAACTTTATGTTCCAACTCATTTAATCTTTTTTGCTGGGCCGTAATAATTTTGGCAAGACAAATAAAACCGGTGATTATCAATAGACTCATTATTACGATAATGAGCAATGATGCACTAAACACTATATCACCTTCACTTTTTAAAAAGGTATGTTGAATGTACTGAAAAACCAGTCGTCGTCATGTTTGCGCCGGACAAGATAATCCTTTCTCTGCCCGATGGTATCACTGAAAAGCAATTTGGTAAATAAAACGGAAATATCTACTTTATCTTTGTTGAAATTGATTAACTTGGCTATCCTGGCCTCTTTAAAATGGCTGACCGCCATTCTCAACCGGTTATAGACAAACTCAACACCGTCAACGCTATACGGGGGTGTCTTGCGAAAATAATGACCGATTCTGACATAAGGATTAACAAATACCTTATAGCCAAAAAGCCATAACTTTAGCGATAGTTCTACATCCTCATAGCCCCAGGAATTAAATCCCCTGTCGAAACCCCCGACATGTTGAAAAACATCCTTTTTTATAGCCAGGCAGGCCCCGGGCGCCAGTGGCACGGGCTCAATATCCGAAGGCCTTTTCAACCAGCGTATTTCCAGCTTTTCATCCCAGGTTTGGCCGTACCCGGCCGTACGGGCAGGGTCATAGGGCCCAACACCCGGCGATACAGCATCCACCTCTTGGTGACTAAAAGCTTCCAGCAATGTGTCAAGCCAGCCTTTCTGCACAGATATGTGCCCATCGCAAAAAACGAGTATGTCTCCTTTCGCCCGCCCGGCGCCTAAATTCCTGGCCCTGGCCGCGCCTATCCCTTCCGTGGTGAGAAGTCTAAGCTTTCTGTAAGGGGGAACCTTCCATTCCAGAAAGCTGCAACACCGATCTTCCGAACCGTCATTCACAACAATGATTTCGATTTCGTCCCGGCTGCCGGCCTCGGTGCGCAATAATAAGTCTGCCGTTTGTTTTATCTTAAGCCCTTCATTGCGGCAGGGAATGATAAGCGATACCTTGTATTTTTTACTGTCACTCATGATAACCCTTTCTGTCGGACGATTTAGAGTACGGGCATGATTTGCACATGCCCGTCCGTACTTTTTAATATTTTAAGTTCGAACTCCATTAGGGATCGATTGGTGTACAAGTTCCCACAATGGGAGTTGCGGTACCCGTTGCGGCGTTTTCTGTCAGGAAGAAGACTTTGATTACCACTGCTGCGTTTGGAGCCAGAGGACCCAACAAGAACTGGCCGCAATCGTCGGTTATGGCATGACCGATGGGGTCGAGAGCACAGGTGGTTGTTGCGGGTCCCGAAATGACCTTAAAGAACTTCACTACCGCGCACGGCGCCGGCGAGCCGTCCGGAAACCGAACGGTGCCGTGAACGACTACCCTGTCGTCCGGAACCAGAAAGAAATCTTCATCTAATTGCTGGGTGCCCGCAGGAAGAGCCGCAGCATCAACCACAAACCTTGTTAGACGAAATCCCATTAATATCTCTCCTTTTCAACAAAATTAATGCTTAAGCATTTGATCTATATTATTATAGATATGGATATTTGTTACAGTCCGAGCCAAATTTATTTGGGTAATATTGTTAAATGGTACAGGCGTATCATCGTCCGTGATGATGCCCTCCACGTTGAATATGCTTTTTTGCTGCAAAAGTTTTTTGATAACCATTTACTTCATAAATAAAAATAGTATAATGTTAAAAACGCCCATGGAGGAAAANNGGGGCATGCCACGAGGACGGTGACTTTTGTTGATGGGGCATAAAGCACCACCAAGTAAGGCCGGCTAGACGGGCAATTTGACGAACGGTAACCAACCCCTTCTATGGACTACTTAAATTGTACTTAAATTGCCCTACAAGCCTGTCATATTTTCTGTGATGCATTTCCGTCAGGCCAGCTATTGGCGCCTTGCCAAACAATTCATCCGCCTGCATGATAAATTTGTCATCTAAAATAACGGAGTGACATTTTCAAGGTCAAGGCGCCTGCTGCACCGGCATAAGCTGCGTAGCTACTCAACAAATACTTTGTTGCCTGTTGTATCACGCAGTATCGCACACACATACATTAGTTCGCCGCTATGGTAATTTTTCTTTATCGGTCTAAGGTAGTACCGCCGCTACACCTGCCAAAGTCACCGTCCCCGTGGCAGGTA
>JALHFC010000147.1:3368-4066 GCA_022839445.1 Pelotomaculum sp. | reverse complement strand
CGCCGGTTACCTCCGTGCGGTGTTCCAGCACGTGCAGTAGCTGGGAGTGCTCTTTTAAAATGGATAATACTATATCAATCTTTTTTTCCATAGCTTCAAACCTCCACACCAATATTTTACCATGAAACAGTTGTTGTGTGTAAAAAATTTCATTGAAAGTTTAGGGGCTAATTTGACGAGAAAATAACTTGAACGGTAAATAATACCACTTTACTTGAACGTGAGTTCACGATATAATCAATGGGGAACATACGTTTGGGTGGTTTATATGGGCCGGATTATTGCTCTTGCCGACATGAATAGTTATTTTGCAAGCTGCCACCAGGCCGAAAACCCCAGTTTGGAGGGTAGGGAGGTTGTTGTGGCCGGTGACCCTGAGCGCCGCACCGGTATTGTTCTGGCCTGCTCCTACCCGTGCAAGGCAAAAGGGGTAAAGACAGGAATGGCGCTGTGGGAGGCAAAAAGGCTATGCCCCGGCGCCGTCTATTTTAAGCCCCGTTATTCCCTGTATATTGACTGCTCCACTCGGATTTTGAAGATCATGCGGGATTTCACGGACTTGGTAGAACCGTTCTCCATTGATGAAGCTTTTATGGACATGACGGGAGTCACTCATCTATTCGGCCCGCCTTTGGAGATCGCCGTAAAAATAAAAAAAAGAATCCGTTCGGAAGTGGGGGTATTCTGCAGTATCGGCA
>JALHFC010000147.1:0-3348 GCA_022839445.1 Pelotomaculum sp. | reverse complement strand
CAGTGGAGGACTACAGAAAAGCTTTTTATGACAAGCCCGTAAGGGAGTTGTTCGGAGTAGGCTCCAGGTATGAGCGCCATTTGCGGTATTTTAACATACATACGATTGGGGACCTGGCTAGTTTTCCAGTAGAAGTGTTGAAAAAGCGGTGGGGCAAAAACGGTGAAACGCTTTGGTACTGTGCAAGGGGTATTGATTATTCCCCGGTGACACCTACTTCTTTGGATATATCCAAAAGCGTGGGCCAACAAAGGACCCTACCACACGACATACAAGGCTTTAAAAAAATAAAAGTAATTATCCTGGAGCTTAGCGAAATGGTGTCAAGAAGGGTCCGCCAGGGTGGCTATGTAGGACGGACCGTTTTTTTGACCCTGCGGGACGCGCAATTCAACTTTTTATCCAGGGCGATGAGCATAAATGATCATACGGATCTTCCCGATGAGATTTACCGGACGGCCTGCAATCTCTTAGCGAGACACTGGTGTCAGGATGGAGTACAAACAGTTTGACCTTTTCGGTTGGAAGGAGCGCCGGGAGAAACTGGTCAAAGCCTGTGACGCCATAAAGGACAGGTTTGGCGAAACCGCTATTTTTAGGGGAATATCCCTGACGGAGGAAAGTTTAAGGTATGTCGAAAAATAATGTTTTATGGGAGAAACACCGGATGTTTCTTCCCGATATGCGCAGGAAGGCGGTTCATCGCTGCAGAGACTGTAAATTTTTCGCGGCTATAAAAGGCAAGCTGGAAACTAGATATGGCTGCGTAGTTAGTATTAAGGCGTATGCAAACCTGGAAAAGCGGGTTCCCCCCGTTATTCCCGTGATGGAGGTCATTAAGCGGGTCGGCTTGGAAGGCCTGGACAACTGCTTAAAAAAAAATGATCCTGAAACGCAAAGTTGTGGAAAATTTGAATTACGGCAAGGTAATGAGAACTTTTATAAGTAATTCGTCGTTATTTGTCGATATTTGTTGGAAATTTTGTGCAGGGATTAAACTATATTTTGTAGAAGTTTGTTAATTTGAAAACAATTTCATTTATTTGAGTTTTAAAGGAGAATATGGGAATGGAAAAAGCTCTTTTGGCCTTTTTGCAAGGTGTACTTGAAACCTCTGGAATTGTTGCCTTAAGCCTGGCGCTGGCAAGTGTGCCTCTTCGCTGGAAACTGATAGGGGCGGCAGGAGCGGTATTGACGCTTATTGTTTATGCAATAAGAGCCTTGCCCGTTGCTTTCGGATTACACTCGATAGCTGGTTTATTACTGCTTGTTTATTTTATTGCCAAGACCACCCGTGTCTCGGTCGTGAAAAGTTTTATCGCCGTCTTCACCAGTTTTGTAACCCTGGCGCTGCTGGAATTATTAACCCACGAAGTTTTTTTTGCTCTCATGAATTTAGATCCGCAGGATGTTTTGTCTAATTATACGCTATGGAAGTTGCTGGGGCTTCCCCAGGCCGTACTGTTAATAATTTTGGCTATAATTGTTTCAAAGTTCAAAAAACCGGTGCAGGGGGCCTGGAAATTTTGAGCTACCTTGCTTTCAGCAAGCGCCTGGCCGGTTACTTGACCGGGAAAACCGGCCTTGCTACGGAAAAGAGAGACGTTTTGGCTTATATTATTGAAGTGCTCGTAATTAACCTGACCAACGTTATTGCCGCGCTCATGCTGGGCGCGTTTCTCGGGGTGCTGCGGGGCACCGTCGCCTGCCTCGTTGCAGCGACTCTGTTCAGGCAGACGGCCGGCGGCGCGCATTCGGAGTCTCCGTGGCGCTGCGCCGTGGTCACTGTCGCAGTGTTTCCGGCGCTGGCCAGGCTGGCGGCGTTTCTGTCAAAGTACGCCCAAACGGCTTTCATTGATATTCTGGCCGCAGTTGCCGTTGCGGCCGGTTTTTTAACAGTTATTCTTCTCGCTCCCGTTGATTCGCCCAATGCTCCTGTTCTTTCACCGTTCAGGAGAAAAAAGCTGAAGGTTTTGTCGCTGGCGGTTTTTATGATCATATCCGCGGCAGCAATTATTTTGCGCCGGAGCGACTGGGTTTATGCTCCGGAAATATCGGTCTGCCTGGTATTGAGCGTCATATGGGTTAGTTTTATGCTGAGCGGTCCGGGACATCGCGCCATGCGCTTCATAGACGAAATTAAAATAGGAAGGAGGTAAATTGCATGAAGAAGCTTTGGGTCAGGGTGTTGCTTTTTACGGTTTCGGCTTTGCTCCTGTTGGCCAACATCGCGGCAGCGTCCACGTGCTTGATTTCGCAATACCAGCCCGAGATGCCACAATGTCTTAGAAGGTAATTGCCAAAAGAGAGGTGGTTTACCACCTCTCTTTTGTACAGGGTAGGTGTGTTGATGAATTGGATCGGGACAATGAAGCTATTCAAAGACAGAAAGAAATATATGAGCATTTAGCAATAGCTCATATTTTCAGTATAATTATTTTAATGCTGGGCCTGGTTATATATAAGGATTTTGTTAGCATTTATCCGGCTAAAGACATTCGCCTTTTTATCTTATTATGTTTACTGTGTTTTATAATTGTTTTTTTATATAATACCGGTAAAAGCTTAATTTATGTTAAATCAAAATTATACTATCTGACCAACTTATTATATATAACTATACCTTTGCTGATATCGGTAGTTATTATGTTTATTGTAAGTGAGAATTGCGTTGCGTCAAAAGTAGTTCTTATTTTGCCCGTTTTAATCGCCGCTTCAGTAATGGGTAAAAATGCGGGTTTGGTAATGTCCACGGTTTGTGTCGTGATTCTGTTGCTTCATCAAATATTTATTGAATCCGAACTACCCTTGCAGGCGCTGGAAAAAGGGCTGATTGAGATCAGCATGATGTATTTGGTCGGCTGGTATATCGGTGTGTTAACGGAAAGCGAGGTTCGAAACCGGGAAAAGCTAAAAACAAATTTACTTTCCCTCAAAAAGGAAATCGCCCGGCGGAAACAGGTCGAAGAGCAACTTCGCAAGCTGTCGAGCGCGCTCGAACAAAGCCCCAGTATGATTGTCATTACGGACACCGAAGGTTGCATCGAGTATGTCAACCAAAAATTCACCGGTGTAACCGGTTATCTGCCTGAAGAAGTTGTGGGCAGAAATATTTTTAACCAGCAGCATGATCAAAATTTCGAACAGTTTAGACAGATGCGAAGCGCGGTTTACCGCGGCGAGGAATGGCGGGAGGAGATTTTAAACAAGAAAAAAAACGGCGAGTCTTACTGGGAATACGTATCGTTCTCGCCTTTCAGAAATAAAGCCGGGGTCATAACACATTTGATCAGGGCGTCAGAAGATATTACTGAACATAAAAATATAGAAAAGGAAATGGCGCGGCTC
>JALHFC010000146.1 GCA_022839445.1 Pelotomaculum sp. | reverse complement strand
AAAAACACCCGCGAATATAAAGTAGCCCGCCTGGCGCTGGAAGTAGGTATGGTTTTCCAAAATCCCGACAACCAGCTTTTTTCCCCTACGGTGGAAGATGAAATTGCTTTTGCCCCGGAAAACATGTGCCTGCTACCCGAACGTATCCGGGAGAGGGTAGATGATGTTATTACCCTCCTGGGGATCGAAACTTTAAAAGAAGCCAATCCCTACCACCTTTCCGGCGGCGAGAAACACCTGGTGGCCCTAGCGGCGGTTTTAGCCCTTGACCCGCCGGTATTGGTACTCGACGAAGTGATGTCCCAGCTTGATCACGCGGGCAAAAAGAAAGTGGCGGCTGTTCTGGAAAAACTGCGCGATCAGGGTAAAACCATCATTGCGGTAGAGCATGACCTGGAAACAGTGGCTTTCACAGACCGCCTGATGATCCTGGAGGGCGGGGAATTAACTCGCTTTGACCGGACGGAAAAACTTCTGGCCGAACGGGATCTCCTGGCCGCCGGCCGGCTGAAATATGATTAAAACCTATAAACGGACATATTTTTGCCGTAGTCAACGGTAAATTTTCCGGTGGGGAAGAAAGGGGGTGGATGGATTATTATCATAAAACTATGAATGTAGTTGGTGGAATTTAGGTAATATGCAACACAAAAAGAAATCAAGATTTAAGTCCAATCCCAAAAGGATTGTCGCTTTTCTTGCGGTTTTCGCGCTGTTGTTTAGTTTTCTGTTTATTGTAAGTCCGGGTATAGCCGCTGCAGCCGGCGTTCAAAGCACATCGCTTACGGTTAAAGTTAATGATAAAGAAGTGGCAAATTATGCGCTTGCTGATCTGCAACAAATGACACAGACACAGAAGGCCTATACTTCGGTTAACAGGGGGCCGTCGCCGGTTTTCACAGCAGCCGAAGGAATTATGCTGAAAGACCTTCTGGCAGGGCTGAGTATCGAAACCGGCAGTATAGAAAGCTTTAAGTTTATTGCGACGGATGGCTATACTACCACAATAACAAAAAAAGACCTGCTGGATATACCTCGCTATTATTACCCAAATATAAAAACATGCTGGGGCGAATATCCTGAGTTTAAACCGGGAGCCGAAGAGGGGAAAGAAGAGGTAGAACCCATCCTGGCGTTAAAATCCTACCAGGATAAGTCGGGAGACGGGCCGCAGTTCGACAAAATGGACGACACAGATGCAATACGGTTATTAACAGAAATCCAGGTCATCGCGGCTCCGGCGGAACCGGTTTTCACCGTTTACGATAACACCGCGACCCCGCATTCTTTTACAATGGATGAGCTGAAGGCAATGGAGCCGAAGACCGCTGCATTTGAGCAAAAAGGTAAAACGGTAAACTGCACGGGCGTAGCTTTAGCAGATTTGCTTACGGCTTTGAATATCAAAGATAATTCCTTGATGATGCAGATTTACACAAAGGACGCCGCGGATTGGCACGTCAAGCCGGTCAGTCTTGCCGATGCGCTTAACCCGGCGAATAATTATCTGCTCACTTATGAGATTGACGGGCAGCCGGTCGAGATTGGGCCAAATGATCTGACAAAACTGCGCATCTACAGTGGTACCGGGATTTTCAGGCATGTAACCGGGGTTAGCATCAACACTTTTAAAGAGTGGCAGCCTGTTTCGACAACAATGCCTGTCCCCTGCAATAAAATTTGGACCGTCACTTTCAATCAGGGTGTTTCAACAGCTCAATCGTTAAGCGACCACATCTATGTTAGCAGCAGCGCCGGCAAGAGGGTCAAATGCAATATAGAAGCCGATCAAAAATCAATCCGGGTTCTGACGCCCGAGAACGGTTACCAGCCAGGTGGGAGCTACACCCTTTGGATCCAGTGCAGTTTGCAATCTGCGACAGGAAAAATGCTCAAGCAGCCTGTTAAACTGGATTTTACTGTTGCAAGCGGCAGTTAATTTTGGTTGATTAGCCAACAACATGGGCCGTAAACCATGGGCACGGCCCATGGTTTTGGCCTGTTTGGCGTGAGGATTTAACCGTATTTGCTGCGCAACACTCTATATCCGGCTGGATGTACGGACTGTTAAAGGTGGGTTAATGAATATGCTGGCTGTAGCGATAAATTATAAAGGCGCCGTAGAGGAGAAAAACTTAGGGTCAATATTAATGAAGTTGTTTGATGGTTTTAAGATGGTCAAGCTCTACCCCGGCGATAAGTTGGAGGAAGGCCGCTTGCAGTTATGCCGGCCCGAGGGGTATGAAGATCTGCTGGAGTATATAAAAGAGTCTTGGAACCCCTCGGGCTCCGTGCTGGAACTCCGGGGGCCCGGGGTTAAGCTGCAAAGAGCGGTGCGCCATATGTTTTTTTTCGACGAGGAAAAGAAATTTGAAAAAGCTTTTCTGGAAGGATGCGACGGGATCACCGATTTCCCCTGGGCCGTGCAAATCGCTGTGGTCCAGCTTCCTGTAGTTGGTTGGGAGCAGGATGCGCAATGGTTCCGAAAGGCGGAAATCATTATCCTGAATGATTCCGAAAGAGAAGAAAGCAGGGAATTTGCAGCCAAAATAAAAAAGCTCCGTCCGGATACCCCTCTTTTTATAGAAAAGGTATTTCAGGAAGGATTGTCGAAAGAATTGCAGGACAGCCTGGAGGCTTTGTTTGCCGCTTACCTGAAAAAAAGGAAGAGAATAAAAGAAATGCTGCAAGAGAAACAGCCGGAGCAACTGATAACCTGTGAACAGGCCCGCAGAATGGCCGGGGAACTGGGCGCCGGTTTGTTCTTGTTCGGCAATGTGTGCGATGAATTGGGTTACAGGGTAACGCGCTGCGGGTTAGGCTGTTTTTAGTTGAAATGATTATACAGGGGGGCATTATAAGTATGGTCAGTGTTCCGAAAGAGCCGGTTTCCATCCGGCCGGTCGGAGTGGTTGTATCCGATTTCAAAAAAGTTAGCCGGAATTATGATTACAATCAAGAAAGCATGATTTATATGAGGGAAGATCTTACCGACGCTCTCATCGGGCTCGAATATTTTTCCCATATCCATGTAATTTACCACCAGCACCGGAAGATAGACTGGCTCGCATTGGTAGGAACCGGACAGGCAAAAGCGGCTTCCTTAACAATACCTTTTGCCGGCGAACCGGCCTGCCAGGGCGTTTACTCCACCCGGTCCCCGGCCCGTCCTTCAGCAATGGGGTCTTGTGTTGTCGAACTGAACAAACGCGAAGGGAACCGTCTTTACGTCAAAGGGCTGGACGCCATTGACGGAACCCCCGTCCTGGATATAAAGATTTACATTCCCCATTACGACGCGTTTCCCTTAGCGGAAACACCGCTCAATTGGTGCAAGGGCAATGAACTGATCACCACTTCCCGGCATTTTCACTGGGACACCATCAATGTCGGGCTTACCCTGGGGCTTAGGGCCGGCGCCAAAGCATTGCAGGCCATCGGCGCCGGCCGCGGTGAAGCGGTGCGAGCCGAAGTGGAGGGCGGGCACTTCTTCGCCCAGGGGGTTGAGGGCGCCACCGGCTGCAATGCTATACGGGGCAACATGATCTTTAAAGAACTCCATACATCCCCGGGCCAGTGGAAGCTTAAGCTTACCGGTAAAGACAGTGAAGTGGAAATAAGGTTCAACGATCATATCTATTCAGGCGCCGCCGAAGTTTTGGAGGTTAGCGAAGACATATTATTCGCCGATATAAGGAATGGGGACACACCTTCCTAGGGCTGTATTGATACTGTGGTGGGATTGTACCTGCCGGGGTGTTTGTGGCGTTATGTTTTAGTTGTCGCAGGAGGGAAGGAATGTCCCCGATGGGATGCGTTGTCGGTGGCTAAGGAATGGGGACACACCTTCCTAGGGCTGTATCGATGTATGTCCTGGCAGTTTTTTCATCCGTTAACCTGGTAAACCGAATGAAAAGCCGTCTAAACCGGGGCGGCGAGTATTTTGGTATGATCCGCGCTCCACAAAGTGTTTCCACCGGCGGGTGCGGCTTTGCCCTCCGGTTTGAGGAAAGCAAGCTGCTGCCGGTAAAGCAGGCGGCACAGGAACTGGGGATTCCAATCAATGGCATATACAAAGAAGAAAGCCGGGAGAACGGAAACAAAGTATATACACAAATCGGGAGAACATGAGGCTTTACATGATATATCTTGATAATGCGGCTACCTCGTGGCCCAAGCCCGAGGCGGTTTACCTGGAAATGATCAAGTGCGTCAAAGAGTACGGGGCCAACCCCGGGAGAAGCGGCCACAGGATGGCCGTGCAGGCCGGTGAGAAAGTACACGAATGCAGGGAGAACCTCGCCAGGCTGTTCAATATCGCGGACCCCTTGCGTATAGTTTTCACAGCCAATGCGACCGAAGCCGTCAACCTGGCCGTCAAAGGACTGCTGGCGCCGGGCGACCACG
>JALHFC010000017.1:1995-21603 GCA_022839445.1 Pelotomaculum sp. | reverse complement strand
AGGCCGGATGTGATCATCCACCAGGCCTCCCAGGTGGATGTGCAGCGTTCTTTAAAAGACCCGCTGGGTGACGCGGAAACAAACATTATCGGGGTGATCAACCTGCTGGAGGCTTGCCGCCGCTACAAAGTCAGCAAGGTTATATACGCCTCCACGGCAGCGGTATACGGCGCTCCGGTCGCTCTCCCCTTAGATGAGAACAGCCCGGTGGCGCCCCAGTCCCCTTACGGCGCTTCCAAGCTTGCTGCGGAGAGTTATTTAAAGATTTATAGCGAAGTTTACGGAATTAGCTGCACGGTCCTGCGTTATGCCAACGTCTACGGCCCGCGCCAGGATGCTGCCGGGGAAGGTGGTGTGGTGGCTGTTTTCGTGGACAGGCTTTTGTGTGGCGAAAGCCCGCACATTTTTGGGGATGGCAGGCAGACGCGGGATTTTATTTTTGTCAAAGATGTTGTAGCTGCCAACCTGGCGGCGCTAAACAGGGGTAGCGGGACAACCCTAAACATAAGCACAGGCGCCGGACTGTCCATAAACCAACTTTATCGCGTTTTGCAAAGCATAACCGGCAGCCAGTTGGAGCCGGTATACTGTGCGCCCCGCCCCGGGGACATCGTCCATAGTCGCTTGTCAAACAAAAAGGCGTGTCAAGCGCTTGGCTGGCGCCCACGCTACAGTTTGGAAAAAGGGCTACGGGAAACGGTTGGTTTGCCCGGTGCGCCTTAAAGTCGTTCCTAAACACGTAAACATAAGTAAACTTACGCTCTTAGCTAAAATTAATATTGTGTATCCGGTTGGTATTGATATGGAATAATAATCTTTAATGCCGGGTGCGAAACATATTTGAAATCACCAAGGTTGGGAGTGTAAAGCGGCAGGTTGTATGCTATGGCGGTAGCTGCTATATAACAATCTTCTATATGATAATCGCGGTATTCAACTGCCATTTTAGCCCTTGTCAAAATATGTTGTGTCTTTATCCGCCCAATCTACCGGTATAGCTCCTTTTTAGTTAAAACAGGTTTTTTTGCTTTGTTTTTAACTTGGCGAAGGTAATCTTCAAACATTTTCCTGCGATTACCGAGGTTTTTTAAGGCTTTAGATTTATCCAAAACAATCCCTCCTTTTTATATTATCCCCACAATTGGTATTATTTACAACAATATTTTAGATCGTTATAATTATTCTCCTAGGAAACGAATAAACGGCCTCTTTCGCCGGCAAAATAATCTTTGTAGATTTATACTGGGGGGAGTTTATGGTTATGAATCCTTACTTGGAAATTATAATTAGGGCTGTAGGCGCCTTTTTGGCCGTGGTTTTTATTACAAGGTTAGTGGGAAAGTCGCAAGCAGGTGGGTTGACTATTGCCGATTGGATAAACGGCATAGTTATAGGGTCGATTGCCGCCGGCCTGGTCACGCAGTTAAGTGAGCCCGCCGGGTATTACGTTTTCGGGCTTATTTTATTTATGGTATTGATCATTGCGTCCCAGTGGGCGGGTATAAAGTACCGGCCCCTGCACAAGTTGCTGAGCGATGAGCCCACTGTGGTGGTGCATAACGGCAAAATATTAGAGGCGAATATGCGCAAAATGCGCTACACTGTTGACGATTTGACATCACAGCTACGACAAGAAAAGGCTTTTAATATAGCGGAGGTGGAATACGCCATTGCCGAGCCCAACGGCCGGCTCAGTGTCCTTTTAAAAAGCCAAGCTACGCCTGTGACGCCGAGGGATATCAATATCTCCACACCGTACCGGGGTGTTCCTTCTGAACTGGTGGTGGACGGGGTGATCATCGGGCAGAATCTAAAGCAAAACAACCTGGATGAGGACTGGCTGCTGGGAGAGTTGCAAAAACAAGGCATACAATCACTAAAAGATGTGTTTTACGCCAGTCTGGATAGCGATGGTAATTTGTTTGTGGACAAGAAGCAGGATGACCTCGACTATGTGCAGGATATTACAGACAGATTGCCGGGCAAAATGCCACAGTAGATATTTACCGATTAGGCGCCATATGGTTCCTGGCATTAGCTCTCGGGAATATGTGGCGTGGCGGATGGTCGTCCCGTTTAATCTTTTTCCATCAAGAAAGCATTTGATCATATTACAGTAACGCTTGCGGCAGGCCGAGCCTTAAAAATTGGGGGAGAGCCTGTGTTTTTTTATGAGCTATTAGGATTGTGTGTTCAGGAGCAGTGTTTTATTTTAAAGGAAATCATAGAATCGTGTAGAATTTTCATATGGTGTCCGCCATGGGTAAGTTTTGAGCCTGCAGAGCGCTAAAAGGGTAGATTTGTTCTGATTTGTCATTCCCGGGGAGACGAGGGACTAAATGTCGACTGGAAAATTTATTTTTAAGGCAACAGTTCTGATTGCTTTTTTTAATTTAATGTCCAGGGTGCTGGGACTGGTGAGGGATATGGTAATTGCCGGCCAGCTCGGCACCTCTGATTTCAACGACGCCTATCAGTTCGCCTTAAAGATACCCAACATGATTTTTTATATTATTAGCGGGGCGCTGGCGACGGCAATAGTGCCTGTGTTCACCGAATACGCCGCCAGGGGTGAGAAGGGCGAGGCCTGGAAGGTATTCAACACATTGATGGTTGCGGTTACCCTGGTTTATCTGGCGCTTGCCCTGACCGGCATCGCCGGGGCGCCTTTGCTGGTTAAACTTGTGGCGCCGGGCTTTACGGGCTTTAAGTCCGAGTTGATGGTAGAGTTGGCCAGGCTGATCCTGCCTCTAATGGTGTTTTCCGGCCTGGCTTCGTTGTTTTCCGGCCTTTTAAACGCCAATAATATTTTCGGCCTGCCGGCCTTTAGCAGTTCTGTTAATAACATTTTTATCATTGTGTTTTGTTTGACTCTGGGTAGCCTTTACGGTATTCACGGGCTAGCCCTGGGCACGACGCTGGCGATGGTGGCCATGGCAGCAGTCCAGTTCCCGACTCTCTACAAGGCCGGCTTCCGGTTCAGGCTGGCTATAGACCTGAAGAGCCCGGGAGTAAGGAAGGTTTGCTGGCTGGCCGCGCCCGCAGCGCTGGGCATTGCTATAAACCAGGCGAATGTATTTATTAACATGGTATTAGCCTCGACGCTGCCGGAGGGAAGTTACACCTCTTTGGTTTATGCGGACAAGCTGATCCAGTTTCCCCTGGGTTTTTTTGTTTTAGCCCTGGGAACGGCGGTTTTCCCTACCCTGGCCATCCGGGCGGCGCAAGGGGACCGGGGGAAGTTTTATGATACGGTGGTTAGTTCGCTAAAAGTGGTATTTATTATAATCATTCCGGCTAGTGTTGGCTTAATGGTCTTGCGCTTCCCGATCATTGCCCTGATTTTCAAGCGGGGGGAATTTGACCAGAATTCGCTGGAGTTGACAGCCGCGGCCCTTTTATTTTATTCCTTCGGCATGCTCGGTCAAGCTGCGGGAATACTGCTAACCAGGGGCTTCTACGCCGTCCAGGACACCCGCACACCGGTTAAGCTGAGTATCGTTACCGTCCTCGTTAACCTGGTTTTATGCCTTGCTTTAATCGGGAGCATGCGGCATAGTGGCCTGGCTGCTGCCAATTCCCTGGCGAACCTGGCTTACATGGTCCTGTTGCTTTGTTTTTTAAAAAGGAAAGTACCGGAAGGAAGCGGCGGCGGTTTGCTAAAATTTACACTGTCCGTTTTGGTTGCTTCAGCGCTTATGGCTGTAACCAGTCATAACGTGAGCGTTGCCCTGGCGGGGGTGGCCGGAGGAACTATGGGCCTGGCCATCCAGGTATGCCTGGCTATAACGGCGGGTATAACGGTCTTTGCGGCGACAATTTTTATTTTAAAAGTCCGGGAAGCTCACTTGCTGTGGCAGGCGGTGCGGGAGGCGGTGGCCAGGCGGCTGGGGAAGTGACCCTATGGCCCTCTCTTGCATATGCTGGTGGGAGGGGGTGTTTATGTCTTGCAATTTAAGGTTTCCGAATTCGGCTTAAAGGATATTGTCAACCTTGTGGACGGTGCCAAGTTGGGTCCGGTAAAAGATGTTTACATCGACCTGGAAACCGGCAAGGTCCTTTCGCTGGTGCTGTCGGGCGAAAAGAAGTATTTTAGGATTTTTGGCGCCGGCAATGATGTGGTGGTCCATTGGGATCATATAAAAAAGGTGGGTGTGGACACCGTCCTGGTGGAAGTGGAGAGTGTTGCGCGTGCCTTATAATTTCTATTAAAGGACTCGGGATTTATTGACAGTTACGCGCGAAGTTTGTTAGAATATGCTGGAACGGTCCAAACCTCCGGCCCGGGGGTTTGATTTTTATATTGCAGGGGGGGGGACAAACATGGGTAGGCGGTTATTTACTTCGGAGTCGGTAACTGAGGGGCATCCCGACAAAGTAGCCGACCAAATTTCGGATGCGGTGCTCGATTCGATTTTGGGAGAAGATCCATTTGCCCGGGTAGCCTGTGAAACGCTGCAGTTTGTGATATTGGTTACACTAGGGCGAAATATGGTTTCGACTGCGATACATGCGCGGTCATCACTTCTATCGACGAGCAGTCCCCGGATATTGCCCGGGGTGTGGACAAAGCGTTTGAAACACGGGATAGCGAAGTGGTTGAAGACCTGTTGGAAAAAACCGGCGCCGGGGACCAGGGGATGATGTTTGGTTACGCGACGAGGGAAACATCCGAATTGATGCCCCTGCCTATCGCCCTGGCCCACCGCCTGGCGAGGCGCCTGGCCGAGGTGCGGAAAAGCAACCTTATGCCTTACCTGCGCCCGGACGGCAAAACCCAGGTGACCGTTGAATATGAGGAAGGCCGCCCGGTGCGCGTGGATACAATTGTTGTTTCCTGCCAGCATCATCCAAAGTAATCGCGCCTGTTGTCCCGCCGGAGTTTATGGACGCTTCGACCAGGATTTTTGTCAACCCTACCGGGCGCTTTGTGGTTGGCGGGCCGCAGGGGGATACCGGGCTGACCGGCCGGAAGATCATTGTTGACACATATGGCGGTATCGCCCGTCATGGCGGCGGGTGTTTCTCCGGAAAGGACCCGACCAAGGTGGACCGCTCCGCCAGCTACGCCGCCCGCTATGTTGCAAAAAACATTGTAGCGGCCGGGCTGGCCGACAAATGTGAGTTTCAAGTGGCCTATGCCATTGGTGTAGCCCGCCCGGTCTCCATTATGGTGGAAACATTCGGCACCGGGAAAGTTGACGATGCGAAATTGGTGGACCTGGTGCGCGAGCATTTTGACCTGCGCCCGGCAGCCATTATCAGGGATTTGGACTTGCGCCGTCCCATTTACACCCAGATCGCCTCTTACGGTCACTTCGGGAGGACCGACCTGGACCTGCCGTGGGAGCGCACGGACAAGGCGGAAATTTTACGGCGGGACGCGGGATTATAGGGAAAAAAGAAGCAGCCAAAGCAAGGCTGCTTTTTTGTTGCGTGGGAATTGTGTCTTTTTTAGAATTTGGATAAGTGACCTGTGGGCTTATGTTAGCAGCTATGTTATTCACCACTGGAGGTTATCTCACATAAAGTGCAGTATAACTCCGGAGGTGATAGTATGTACTTGCTTCTATTGTCACTGGCGCTGCTGTTTATAGCAGGGATTTGTTTTCTGGAAAGAGCGGCCGTGGCTGCCAGGAACCGGCTGCCCACTGTGCCCGGTATAAAAGTGGTGGTTGTTGTCAGAGATCAGGAAATGTGGGTGGAAGGCTTTATTCGTAAGCTGTTTTTGAGCATCAAAGGGATGCCCCAGGCAGAGGTGCTGGTGGTGGACGACTGTTCTTCCGATCAGACGCCGGAAATCTTAAGGCGCCTGCAGGGAAAATACTTTTTTAAGCTTATAAGCGCCGGTAAAGCGGGCGCCATGGACGAGCAGGAAGGCAGGACCGGCGTTATACGCTTTGACGCCAGGGGCTTTGGTGGCAAGGAGCTCCTGTGCGTGCCCTTATTCCACCACCTTTCCTGTTTAAACAGGAGGTAAACCCTTTTTTTTTGTCGAAATAACTAAACGCAGCGTTATCAAAATAGCGCGTCCGGCCCAAGTACCGGTTGGGTTTAGCTTTGATATTTATGAGGTGTGGCTAGTTGAAGGCGAAGCAGGGGTTTGTTCACATTATATATACGTGGCTGATCGTCGGACTGGCTATTTGGCAGTTGGCCATGCTATTTCCTGCTTTAGACTTGGACAAGGTCAAGGAGTTATTGCCCTTTATTGTACTCGGTATTATGGCCGAATGGTTGGCGGTGCCCTTCCCTTATGGCCGGCTTTCAGGTGGTTTTGCCCTTGTTTTGTCGGCCTTTCTGATTTATGGCCCGGCCGCCGTCGCCTGGGTCAGCGGTCTGGCCGCCTTGTTTGGGCAGGGCATTGCCAACCGGGGCGAACCCGTGCGGACCACACTATTTAACGCGGCGCAGTACGTCCTGGCGGTGGTGGCAGCGGCGGAGCTATTTAGGTTGAGCGGCGGTTTACTTGTCCAGTCTGAGCTTTCCTACATCCTTCCCCTGGCAATTTTTATAGTTACCTACATTGCGTCCAACCACCTTCTAGTTTATTTATATTTATTGCCCACGAGGCGGATCTCAGCCAGGCGACTGTTGTGGGCAGATGCTATGAAATGGGATGGGCTAACCTACCTTTTTACAGTGCCCCTGGGGCTTGTGATAGCCATGATATATAGTTATACCGGCTTAACCGGGGTACTGACGCTGTTTTCTTCCGTGTTGGCCCTTCAGTTTATTTTGCGCTATTATGTCCGCCTTCAGGTGGCCAACAGGGAACTAAACGCTTTTTATAAAGTGGCTAGATTTTTAGAGGGGGTCCCCGGTCCAAAGGAATTAATGGAGATGATTTTAAAAACCTCAAAAGGGGTATTTTCTTACCATACCGGAGTCGTTTATCTTTATCAGGAAGAAAGGGAGGCCTGTTTGCCCGTGGCAGTGTCCGGGCCTTTCTCCAAGCAACTCCGCACTACAAGGGTGTATGCAGGTGAGGGGATCATTGGCTGCTCACTGATAACCAGGGAGCCGGCGATTATTTTTGATTCCAGGACCGATGCCCGCGTCGGGGATGAAGAAGGCCTGTGCCGGGTGTTGCGCTCGCTGCTTATTGTCCCGCTATTTTCCCGCGGCGAAGCGTTGGGCGTGATAGTTGTCGGTGACAAGCGCCCCCAGGTTTTTGACGATAAGTGCCTGCACATTATGGCCGTCCTGGGTGGCCAGGCTGCAGTAGCCGTGGAAAATATGGCGCTAAACCGGCGTGTGGAACAGGCCTTGTCCCGGGACACACTTACCGGGCTGTTTAATTTCACTTCTATATATGAGGTGGCGGGCGAGGTTTGTGAAAATGCCGGCGCGGACTTTGCCGTGGGGTTAATCTTGATTGATGTGGATTGTTTCAAGGAGTTTAACAAGCGCTACGGGCGTCTGTCCGGGGATCGCGCGCTGGCTGAACTGGCTGTTTTGATCGAAAAGGACACGCGGGTGGATGATCTTGCCGCACGCTACGGTGGGGATGAATTTGCCCTGTTGCTGCCGGGGGCGGGGGGCGCGCGCCTGCTTGATATAGCCGAAACTTTGCGGAGTGAAATACGGGAACACGCTTTTTTGCGGGAGGACGGCAGGACGGCAAGGCTGACTGTCAGCATCGGGTTGGCTGAATTCCCGCAGGATGCCGGGGACGTTGCAGGTCTATTCAGGGCTGCGGAGCGATCGCTGGATAAGGCCAAGGCGGGCGGCGGAGATCGCGTCAATACCGCAGCCGTACCCATTGCAGATAAAAAATAAAAGACGGCCGGGGTATATAGCTATAGACGAAAATAGGGGAATTAGACGCTGATTTTCGCAGATTTATTATGATCTTATATTTTATTCAGCGTAAATCATAAAAATCAGTGTCCTTCAGCGTCAAAATATTATTTTCTCCAATGAAAAGGAAGGTAGCGGGCAACGTATAAAACATGAATTTAGAGAGGCAGTGTGGTTGTATTGTTGCCGATTCTCGATGACTTGTTGAATTTGATTTTTCCGCAGGGGCTGGAATGTCCTTTTTGTGGCGGGCCGTGTGAGGCAGGTGATATCTGCAACCTGTGCGGGGAAGTTTTTGAGGGTTACCGGCAGGAATCCCGCTGTGCCCGGTGTGGTCGCTTTGCTGGAAAAGGAGCGCTTATCTCAAATAACACTTCCGCTCACTATTGTTATGAGTGTCGCAGGCACGACTGGCCTTTTGACCTGGTCCGGGCAGCCGGGCCTTATGAAGGTGTGCTGAAAGAAGCCATCCACCGTTTTAAATACAACGGGCGGCGAAGCCTGGCTGCATATCTGGCGGAGCTGATGGCCGGGGCGCTCCGGGCGGAGCCGTTGTTTGCCGGCGTTGATCTGATTATACCGGTACCGGTGTCAGGGGATAGACTACGGCAAAGGGGTTTTAACCAGGCTGCCCTGCTGGCCAAAGAAATTGGCGTCATGATTAAAATACCGGTTGATGGGCGGTCACTAGTTAAGGATTTTGAAACACCTGCGCAGGCGGGCTTGTCCAGATCCGCCAGGGAGTCGAACCTGGCGGGGGCCTTTAGGGTGACAAATACCGCTAAGGTCTATGGCAAACAGGTCCTGATCATCGATGATGTTTTCACAACGGGCAGCACTATGTCGGCAGCATCATATATTATTCGTCATGCCGGGGCAAAACAGGTATTCGGGCTGACTGCTGCCGCAGGACGTTATTTCTGATTATGGCACAAAATTCGTGCCAGCAGTTTACATATTATGACATGCTTTTTGGCTCAACGGGAATTTACCCACATGTTTAAGGTTGATTCTATAAGTTATTAACAACGTTATCCACATTATCCACAGGTTTTTCTTCACACCCAGCCTTTTACAAAATATTTTTCGACAAATTAATCGTCGTCGTGGAAATGCTTGACAACCATTATCCCCTGTGATAACATTTCATTGCCGTGATTTACGAGTCACGGGATAATGTTTTAGGGAACAAGTTTTTAGGAGGTATGTCTGTGTTAGGTAGGGTTAAGTGGTTTAATCAAGAGAAAGGCTATGGTTTTATCGAAAGGGAAGAGGGTGGGGACGTTTTTGTCCACTTCTCGGCGATTCAGGAAGATGGCTTTAGGACCTTAAATGAAGGTCAACAGGTCGAATTCGATATCGTCGAAGGCGCCCGTGGGCCGCAGGCGGCCAACGTGGTTAAAATATAAAAACGCCGGATGTACCCCAGCAAAGTCTGGGGTATTTATTCTAATTGTATTTTAAGCGGGGTTTTCTAATGTTTAAGGAAATAATAGGGGCAGGATATATTAGAAAGGGGTTGTGAGCATGAAGGTGCATATTCGCGGCAGAAATGTTGAGGTTACCGACTCCTTGAGGGATTACATCAACAAACGTCTTAACAAACTAGATAAATACATTGTCAACCCCGGTGATGCCCAAGTTACCCTTACTGTGGAAAGGGGTTTTCACCGGATCGAAGTGACTATACCGATTTACGGGTTTATTTTAAGAGGAGAGGAAAGCACCGGGGATATGTATACATCCACCGATCTAGTGGTGGAGAAGCTGGAAAAGCAAATAGAGAAATACAAGGGCAAGTTGCAAAAACGCGGCGCCAGGTTTGTGAACGGGTTAAAGACTGCGGCAGAGACCCAGCCCGAGGATGATGCCCCGCGTGTAGTCAAAACCAAGCGTTTCGCCATTAAGCCGATGCCCGTGGAGGAAGCCGTCCTCCAGATGAACTTGTTAGGTCACAGTTTCTTTGTGTTTTCCAATGCCGATACCGAGCTGGTCAATGTTGTTTACAAGCGCAAGGACGGCAACTACGGGCTAATCGAGCCGGAGTTTCTTTAGGCTTTAAAGTGGAAGCAGGGGGACGGTTCTTTTGCTTCCGGATTTATTAAAATCTTTAGGGTTATAATATCAGCGCGCCCTTCCCCATGGGGGCGCGTTTTTTTCTAAACAAATTCCTGGCAACCGCAGCTCAAAACGGTGTATAATTGACGGTATAATTGAAAATAAAGTATAATAATTAGTGAGGGTAAATGCCTGCGGCTACGGGAAATACATGCGTACCGGTGTCCGGCGCCTTGTGCCTTACGATTAGGATCAGAGGTGGTTTAGAATGCTTGGGTTTATAAAAAACTGGCTTGACGATAATGCGCGTGAAGTTAAAAAGCTGCAACGGACTGTTAGCGATACCAACAAACTGGAGCGGAAGATGTCCGCCATGCCGGACGGTGAACTAAAGGCTATGACGGCTGCTTTCCGGAACCGTTTGGAGCAGGGGGAGACCCTGGACGAGATCCTGCCGGAAGCTTTTGCCGTGGTGCGGGAGGTTTCCAAACGGGTGCTGGGGATGAGGCATTTTGATGTCCAGATTATGGGTGGTATAGTGTTGCACCAGGGACGCATAGCGGAAATGAAAACCGGGGAAGGTAAAACCCTAGTGGCCACACTGCCTGTTTACCTGAACGCTCTTACCGGGCGGGGTGTCCACGTGGTTACGGTGAACGACTACCTGGCCCGCCGGGACAGCGAGTGGATGGGTCGCATATATAGCTTCCTGGGCCTTAGTGTGGGCCTGGTAGTGCACGGCCTGGACTGGGACGAGCGCAAACGCGCCTACCGTTCCGACGTCACCTACGGCACCAACAATGAGTTCGGCTTCGACTACTTGCGGGACAACATGGCCCACCATCCGGACCAGCTTGTGCAAAGGGAACTTAACTACGCCATCGTGGACGAAGTGGACAGCATCCTAATCGACGAGGCCAGGACCCCGCTGATAATATCCGGCCAGGCGGAAAAGTCCACCGACCTTTACTACACCTTTGCCGGGATCGTGCCGCGCCTCATCCGGGAAACCGACTACAACGTGGATGAAAAGGCTCATACTGTGGCCATCACCGAATCTGGTGTAGCCAAGGTGGAAAAAATACTTGGTGTGGAAAACCTTTATGAGGATGTGCATATCGAGCTTACTCACCACTTAAACCAGGCCTTAAAGGCCCACGCGCTGATGAAGAAAGACAAGGACTATGTCGTCAAAGACGGCCAGGTGATCATTGTTGATGAGTTTACCGGCCGGCTGATGTTCGGCCGGCGGTACAGCGACGGCCTGCACCAGGCCATTGAGGCCAAGGAGGGCGCCAAGATCGAGCGGGAGTCCCAGACGCTGGCCTCGATCACTTTTCAGAATTATTTTAGAATGTACGATAAACTGGCCGGTATGACCGGTACGGCGGCTACAGAAGAGCAGGAGTTTAAGAAGATCTACGGCTTGGATGTGGTAGTCATGCCCACCAACATGCCGATGGTCCGCGAGGATTTGCCGGATGTTATATATAAGACCGAGCAGGCCAAGTTCAAGGCGGTGGTGGATGAGATCGCCGAGAGAAATGCCAGGGGGCAGCCGGTGTTGGTAGGGACGATTTCTATTGAAAAATCAGAAATATTGAGCGGCATGCTAAAGAAAAGAGGTGTGCCGCATCAGGTGCTAAACGCCAAGTACCACGATAAGGAAGCGGAAATCGTTGCCCAGGCGGGGCGCCAGGGTGCGGTTACCATAGCCACCAACATGGCCGGGCGCGGCACCGACATCCTTTTAGGGGGTAACCCGGAGTTTCTTGCCCGTCAGGAATTGCGCCGGCAAAGTCACCAGTTGGAGTCAGACGGGGAAATCGCCGAAGCGGCGGCAGAGGAAGAAGAAGCCGCCTTCATGTCCCTTTTGGACAATTATCGGCGGCAAACGGAGGAAGAAAGGCATCGGGTTATTGAACTGGGCGGTTTGCACATATGCGGGACGGAGCGGCATGAAAGTCGCCGGATCGATAACCAGCTGCGGGGACGCTGTGGCCGGCAGGGGGACCCCGGCGCCAGCCAGTTTTATAGCTCTTTAGAAGACGATTTGATGCGTCTTTTCGGTTCCGACAACATCTCCGGGATTATGGACCGCCTGGGTATGGAAGAAGATATGCCGATTGAACACGGTATGATCACAAAGTCCATCGAAACGGCCCAAAAGCGGGTGGAAAATCGCAACTTTGACATCCGCAAGCACGTGCTGCAATACGACGACGTGATGAACCAGCAGCGGGAACTCATTTACAGGCAGCGGCGCCAGGTCCTCACCGGGGAAAACCTAAAAGACGACATTTTGCAGATGATCGAGGCGTCTACAGAGCGTGTGGTGACTACTTACGCGCCTGAAGGTGTTTACCCGGAAGAGTGGGATTTGAAAAGCCTTTTAGACCATGCCGAGCAGCTTTTTCTGCCCGGCCACAAGCTGACGGCGGAAGACCTGGAAGGCATGGGCCGTAAGGAATTGCAGAGCTTTTTAGTGGAGCGCTCACATGAGGCTTACGAGGCCAGAGAGTCAGAACTCGGGTCGGATACGATGCGCGAGATTGAGCGGGCAGTGATGCTTCGCATCGTCGATGACAAGTGGATGGACCACCTGGATGCCATGGACCAGCTCAGGGAGGGTATCGGCCTGCGCGCCTATGGGCAGAAGGACCCCCTGGTCGAGTATAAATTCGAGGGGTACGAGATGTTCCAGAACATGATCGACTCCATCCAGGATGATGTGGTGCGCTATATTTTCCGGGTAAATCTAGTGCAGCCTAAGGAGCAGCAACAGCGCCGGGTGACGGAGAACCGTTATGCGGAGGAAGGGGCCAAACGTCCGGTCCGTAAGGAGAACAAAATTAGGCGTAATGACCCCTGCCCGTGTGGGAGCGGGAAAAAATATAAGAAGTGCTGTGGCCGGGCGACTGGTTAGAAGGGTGATCGTAAGGGAATTTGGCCAAAAACACTATAAGGAACGGTGACGCGTATGTTTGCGGAAATGTGGCGGGAATTGGAGTCTTTGGGCAAAAGGGTAGAAGATTTGAGGGTTTCTCTTTGACATAGACGGAAAGGAAGAAGAAATCGCCCGGCTAGAAAAACAAATGCTCCATTCCGGCTTTTGGGATAACCAGGAGATTTCACAGAAGATAACCCAGCGGGTGGCGAACCTACGGGACAGAGTTGCAGACTTTAAGGAACTGGAAAAAGACTTTGGGGACCTGGGGGCGCTGATTGAGCTCGGTGAGGAGGAAGAAGACGAGGCCGAGGCGGCGCCGGTGGCCGCCGAAGCGAGGGGTAACCTGGCTTCTTTCACCCGGAAGGTAGCCGGTATGGAGTTGGAGGTGCTGTTGAACGGGCCCTACGACAGGGGTGACGCTATCGTTTCCCTTCATGCCGGGGCAGGGGGCACCGAGGCCCAGGATTGGGTAGAGATGCTGGTGAGGATGTATACGCGCTGGGCAGAGCGCCACGGCTTTAAGGTTGAAGTCCTGGATTTGTTACAGGGCGATGAGGCGGGTATAAAAAGCGCCACTATCGAAGTTGCCGGTGCAAATGCTTACGGCTACCTGCTCCCGGAAAAGGGAGTGCACCGTTTGGTGCGCATCTCACCTTTCGACGCCGCAGGCCGGCGCCACACGTCTTTTGCCTCTGTGGACGTGTTACCGCAAGTGGATGACAACGTAAATGTAAAGATCAACCAGGAGGATTTGAAGGTAGACACTTTTCGCTCCGGGGGTGCGGGAGGGCAGCATGTGAATAAAACGGACTCCGCGGTGCGGATCACCCACCTCCCCACCGGTATCGTGGTGACGTGTCAAAACGAGCGCTCCCAGCTGTCAAACCGCCTAACGGCCATGAAAATGCTCAAAGCCAAACTAATTGACATAGAGTTGAGTAAAAAAGAGGCCGAGATAGCGGCCCTGCGTGAAAACCAGCAGGGAATTGCCTGGGGCAGCCAGATCCGTTCCTATGTTTTTCACCCGTACAGCCTGGTCAAAGACCACCGCACCGGGTACGAAGCGGGAAATATCAGCGCTGTTATGGACGGGGAGATAGATCATTTCATCGCGGCCTATCTAAAGGAGAAAGCTCGTACCGTGTCGAGTGGGTGTTAACTTTTAGTTTGCTCTGCCGGGGGCCAAAAAAAGAACAAATTTCCTCTTTGGTGACCTGTAGACGGCGACACCAAAGCGTCATGGCTCTGCGTAAATGCCATGCGCTGTGGGCTGCAGCAATCCTGCGGGGGACCTATGCCCAATGTAGGGGCGCGGCATACCGTGCCCCTGCGATCATTTAATAAGATATCCAGGTAACCATATTTGTTATAGCAACCAACCGGGAGACGGCGCCTATCCAAGCTAGGCTGGGAGAACTTCCTCTCCTTTTTTGCCTGTTTGGAAGGATAAAAGCGCCAACTGTCGAAATATATTGACATGCCTGGAATATTGTTAAAATTACGGACTTAACTAGGCGAGATGCCGGCGGTCAATGAATGTAATGAGAGGTGCGGACAATTGATCCGGCTGCAAAACGTTACTAAAATATATCATAACGGGGTCAAGGCTTTGACCGACGTTACCCTATATATCCGCAAGGGTGAGTTTGTTTTTCTGGTTGGTTCGAGCGGCGCGGGCAAGTCAACACTGACCAAGCTCATATACCGCGAGGAAACGCCCTCGCGCGGTCAGATCGTATTTGACGGAAAGAGCGTTTCCCGCATGCGCCCGGGGTTGGTCCCCTACATGCGGCGCAAGATCGGTATGGTGTTTCAGGACTTTCGGTTGCTGCCTCAAAAAACCGTAACTGAAAATGTGGCTTTTGCGCTGGAAGTGACCGGCGCCTCCAAGCGGGAAATTAAAAGGGCGGTGCCGATCGTTCTCAAAATGGTAGGATTGACCGGGAAGGCCGATTCCTACCCGGATTACCTGTCCGGCGGGGAGCAACAGCGGGTTAGCGTTGCTCGCGCCATTGTGAATAACCCGATTTTAATCATAGCCGACGAGCCAACGGGCAACCTGGATCCCGAAACCTCATGGGATTTAATGAAATTGTTCTTGGATATAAACAGGCGGGGCACCACCATAGTTATGGCTACACACGCTTGGGATATTGTAGACGCGATGAAAAAACGCGTTGTGGAGCTTTCATGCGGCAAGATCGTGCGTGACGAGCAGGGAGGAGCATACCGCCATGAGGCTTAATGCCATTAAATATTATTTCCGGGAGGCCTTCCGCGCGATCTTTCGCAACAGTTGGCTATCGCTAGCCTCGGTGGGGGTAGTCGCCGTTTCCTTGCTGATCCTGGGCTGCTCCCTCCTTTTGGTGCTAAACGCCGGTAATATCGCGGCCAACCTGGAATCTAGCGTGGAAATAAGCGTGTTTTTAGCGGACGGGACGACAACGGGGCAGATTTTGGACATGGGAAACAGGCTACAGGCCATGCCGGAAGTGGCCCAGGTGGAGTTTGTTAACAAACGGCAAGCGCTGGAAGAGATGAAAAACAACTTCGGTGATAAAAAGGACATCCTGGCCGGCCTGGAGGAAAAAAACCCGCTGCCGGACGCGTTCCGGGTAAAAACGCATACTGTTGATCAGGTAGCGCCGCTGGCCAGCCGGCTGGAGTCTTTCGCCGGGGTGGAGCAGGTGCGATACGGCCAGGGAATCGTGGAGAAACTGATGGAGCTAAGCAGGTGGGTGCGCGCCGCCGGGGTAGGAACTATGGTCTTTCTAGGGGTAGCGTCGGTTTTTTTGATTGCCACTACTATCCGCCTTTCCGTTTTTGCCCGGCGCAAGGAGATCGGGATTATGAAATTTTTAGGGGCGACCAACTGGTTTGTGCGTTTCCCGTTTCTTCTGGAAGGTATGTTCCTGGGGTTGGCCGGTTCATTGCTGGCCGCAACGGCCGTTTATTTTGGATACTATTCGCTGGTTGGCAATTTCCAGCTTTCTTTGCCTTTTATGCAACTAATTACTGACCGTAACGTGATCATACCCATGCTGGAGGGGCTCCTTGTCTTGGGGTTGGCGATTGGGGCAGTTGGCAGCTTAATCAGTGTGCGCAAGTTCCTGAAGGTGTAGACTTTGATATCTTTTAGGAAAGGGGAACAGAAAATATGTCCGCCTTTTTTCTAGTGTTGGTCCGGTGGCTGACGGCTATAATGGACGGTTTGCTTAGGGTAGTCAAAAAAAAGGCGTTTGTCTTGGGATTAGCGCTGTTTTTGTTGGCCGGGACATTAGGTGTGGCTTTTGGGGATAATCTAGAGCAGCAGTTAAATACCACCAGGGAGCAACTTGATCAGAAAAAAGGCGAAGCCGACCAGACCAGGGGTGTTGTCACGGACTACTCCCAGCAAATATCATCTTTAAATAAATCCATTAACGATAAGACAATCCGGATCAAGGATTTGGAAACAGAGCTTGGGCAGTGCCGGGATCACCTTTCCATGACGGAGGCGGAGCTGAAAGAGGCTCTGGAAAAACTAGAAAAAAGCACGGAAGCTCTGAACAAAAGGGTCCGCCATATATATGAGGCAGGCAACGTTAGTTACCTGGAAGTCCTATTTGAGGCCAACGATTTCAGCGATTTTGTAAACCGTCTGGAACTGTTAAAACGAGTCGTGCAGCAGGACGCGTCAATTGTTGAAGAGGTTAAGGCCGACCGGCAAAGGTTGGAAAACAAAAAAGCGGACCTGCAGGCGCAGCAGGACCGGTTTGCCTCGCTAATTGCCGAACAGGAAGCCGCCCGCGGGGAATTGGCGTTAAAGCAGGACGAAAAAAACAAACTGTTGCGTGGTGCGCAGGAAAAGCTTTGGGATATCGAGGCTGAGGCGGCGCGCCTGGAAGCTCAGGAGCAAGAGATCTTGCGGGAGATCGCCCGCCGCAATACTAGTGACGACCGGCCGCCTTCTACAGGGGGATTTGTCTGGCCGGTGCCGGGATACACGGATATTTCCTCGTATTTTGGCCCCCGCGTGCACCCCATTTATGGAACGAGCCGGATGCATAACGGCATTGACATCCCGGCGGACACCGGAGCCACCGTGGTGGCCGCCCAGGACGGAACGGTTATCGACGTCAGTTATATGACCGGTTACGGCAACGTTGTGATGATTGACCACGGCGGTGGTCTGACCACCCTTTATTCACACCTGTCCGCCCAGCTTGTGTCATTGGGCCAGGAGGTGCGACAAGGTGACGCCGTTGCCAGGGTGGGAAGCACGGGGGTTTCAACTGGCCCGCACCTTGATTTCTCTGTAAGAGTATACGGTGATCCAGTTAACCCGTTGAATTATTTGTAGCCACCGTTAACGGTGGCTTTTTATATCCCGATTGTGTTGTAATTTCTGCCAAATTGATATAGTATAGTAACGTATGCGAAGCTTAGAAACGGCAGGTGTGTATAGTATTGAAATACAGCAACTTCGAGGTAAAGTCCGGGAGAGGCAAGTGGTTTAAGTATATAGCGGTTTTGGCCATAACAATTGTTTTGATAACGGGCGGCCTCCTGGCCGTCAATTACAAAAATTTTGGCAATCTAGTGAAGGTAGTCGCTTTGGTTAAATCGCAGTACCTGTATCCGGTGGAGTCCACCCGGCTGTTGGACGGGGCGATGAAAGGGATTGTGAATGCGCTGGACGACCCTTACTCGGTTTACCTTGAACCCAAGACGTTTTCCCAGTTGCAAGAGCAGATCAGGGGATCTTTCGGCGGGTTGGGCATCCTGGTAGGTGTTAAAGAGGAGCGCTTGACGGTAGTGCGCGCATATGCGGGGACGCCTGCCGCAAAAGCAGGGATAACTGCCGGGGATGTGATCGCGGGGATAAACGGCAGCGACGCAGGCGGGCTAGACTTGGAAACGGCCATAAGCCTGATGCGGGGACCGGTCGGCTCAACTATTAACCTGACCGTAGACAGGCGGGGTGAGCCGGGTCCGCTACACTTTAACATAATCAGGGAAGAAATCAACGTGCCCACCGTGGAGGGGCGGTTGCTGCCCGACTCCAACATCGGGTACATTGTGATCGGCCAGTTTACCGAGAGGACTGCCGGGGAGATGAAGGAGGCCTTGGCAACGCTGCAGGGAAAACTTGTAAAGGGTATTATTTTGGATATCAGGGATAACCCGGGCGGCGATCTCGCCGCCGCAGTGAATGTGGCCAAGAACTTTGTGCCTAAAGGGCCGATAGTTTACATTGATTATAGGACGGGAAGGGATCAAGAGCTGTCCGCTAACGGGCAAACATTCGGGGCGCCGCTGGTGGTACTGATTAACGGCGGGAGCGCCAGCGCGTCTGAAATCCTGGCGGGGGCGATCAAGGACACCGGCGCCGGTACCCTAGTGGGCGCCAAAACTTTTGGCAAAGGGATTGTGCAAACTCTTTTCCCGTTGGATAACGGGGCCGGGCTCAAACTGACAACGGCCCGCTACCTTACCCCGAATAAAAACGATATACACCAAAAGGGCATCGAGCCGGACATCCCTGTCCAGCAGGCAGAAGATCGTGCGCGGGATGTCCAACTTGAGCGGGCTGTTGAATTGATGAAGCATAAGATTGCCGGATAGGGGCTTTTTACGGTGTAGGATGCGGCAACTCCACCGGTAAAGATTGCAATGATTTGCTGCGCCTGTTGTTGCGATAGGACTTTTACAGCTGTTAATTGTCCTAGTTTTTGACGGCATCTTTAAGGACTTTGGGGTGACACTGATTGTTTCCTTTCTTGCAGGTGTTTCCATTAATTATAAAAACTTTTTTGCAGGCTTTTACAGATCCGGCATTCCTGCTCCTGTTTCTTGTGGTCTTAGCTGTTATAGCCGTACAGTACGGCAGGATGGACAAGCTCAGGGAGGAATTTTTCGGCCAAAAGACGGGAAAAAAATTAACTGATTTGCTGGCGGCGGCTGGTTTTGGCCTGCTGGGAGGGCTGGCCGGCAGTATCTTGAGTGTTTTTACTGGGCTGACCATTTCCCAGGAGTTGTATTACCTCTGGCCCGTGGCAATTATATTGATGTTGATCAATATTCGCTTTTTGTGCTTTGCCTATGCCGGAGGCATACTGGCATTGTCAAACTTGTTTTTTGGTTTCCCCCAAATCAACGCTCCCCAGATCCTGGCGCTTGTGGCAGTTTTGCATATGGTTGAGAGTTTTTTAATTTTGGTCAGCGGCCACCTGGGAGCCGTGCCGGCATATATTAAGGGGGATGGGGGAAAAATCGTCGGTGGCTTCACCCTGCAAAAATTTTGGCCGATCCCGGTTGTCGCCATGATGGTAGTGGCTACCGGGGTAACTCCTGAAGGCGGCGTTGATATGCCTGCCTGGTGGCCGCTAATCAAACCCGGGGTTTCCGGCGATCCCCACAGCCTTGTTTATGCCATGCTGGTAGTGATAGCGGGCCTGGGTTATGGTGATATTGCCATTGCCAGGAGTCCGGCTGAAAAAAGCCGGCTTTCTTCTATGTATTTAGGGATTTATAGCCTGCTCCTTTTATTCATGGCGGCGCTGGCAGGACAAAGCAAGGTGGCTGCGCTGGCAGCGGCGTTATTTTCTCCCCTGGGGCACGAAGCGGTGATATTTTTAGGCCGGAGGATGGAATTTGGGGCAAAACCTCTTTACGTCCCGCATGAAAACGGTTTAAGGGTGCTGGATGTGCTGCCGCACGGGCCGGCCTGGCAAGCCGGGCTGCGCTCCGGTGATATTATTACCGCTGTCAACGGCAGCCGGCCGGCCGGCAAAGATGATTTTTACCTGCTCCTG
>JALHFC010000017.1:0-1982 GCA_022839445.1 Pelotomaculum sp. | reverse complement strand
GTTAAAGGCGCCGGGGCCGGGAAAACCGTTTGGTATTGTACTTGCTCCGGAAGGCGGCGAAGACAGGTATTTGGAGCTGATGACGACCGGGCCGTTGGGGCGCTGGTTACAGAAAATCAGGGGCATATTTATGCGCTAACACGCCTTTGGCGGCAAGGATATAATCATCTCTCTGCGCGGCCAACGGGGTCTTACTTAAAAAGATTGTTGCGGGGTTAACGCCTCGTAAACCATAAAATATTTTACGCAAAAGGAAGGACAGAAGCTATTTTGAACAAGGTTATTTATAGCGCGGATCATGATTTGAGCGGCGTGAATGAGCTTGATGCTCTAAAAGACCTGGCTTGTGAGTGCGACCGTTGCGAATTACGCGCCGGTTGTTCCGGCGTGGTTTTTGGGGAGGGAAATCCCAACGCGAGGATAATGCTGATCGGTGAAGGGCCGGGGGGCGATGAGGACCGGCTTGGCCGGCCTTTTGTCGGTAAGGCCGGGCGGCTTCTTGAACAGATCCTCGGGGCGGTAAAACTAGACAGGTTTACACACACCTACATTGCCAACGTAGTTAAATGCAGGCCGCCCGAAAACAGGGCGCCCCGTCCGGTAGAGGCCAGGCAGTGCCTCCCGTGGCTTTACAGGCAAATCGAGTTGGTTTCTCCCGTTATAATCGTGCTTCTGGGCAGCGTCGCTCTTCAAAACCTGATCGAGCCGGCGGCGAGCATTACAAAGATGCGCGGCCGGTGGCTGGTAAGTAAAAGCGGTATTAAAATAATGCCTACTTATCATCCTGCCGCGTTACTAAGAGATGTTAGTAAAAAACGTCCTGTCTGGGAAGACTTTCAACAGGTCAGCTTAGAGTATTTGAAAATATCAGCCGGCTTGGAATGAATACTGCTTCGGCCATTTTCCCGTCTCCAAAACCTGCCGGTACGACTTTTCGCTCCTTCCGGTACGGCAGCCCGTTTTGCCTGATATCTGCGCATTGGGGAAGGATTAACGGTAATAATTTTGATTTTACAGGATCAACCAGGAAAATTTCTACTTTATCACGCGCCGCTTTCGGCGCAAATTTTGTTTTGGGGGCTGTACCCTTCAGTTGTCGGCCAGGCGTTTATGCCTTCATTTTTAGCTTGCTTTAGCAGGGCCATGTAGCGCCTTTCAGCTGCGCTGGCTTTAAGAATAGCGTAATCGGTCAAGTCACTGTCGATGTTGTTCATTTCATTGATCGCTTGCCGCCATTCCTGTCGGGCATATTCCACGGCGCTTACCAAAGGAGGGAGCGCAGGTGTGTCAAAAGTTCCTTTTAGTTTCGCTATTTCCGCCCGGGTTACAGTTTTTAGGGTCGAAACGATATTCATCAACATTCACCTCATTCACAGTATAATATTTTTGGTTGGTAATTAGAAGCACGAATTACAAAATATTACAATCAATGTCAGAATATTCGCTCGACTAATCGTTCAATATTTAGACATTGTTTTTGGCATAATAAGAAATATAATGAGCGGGGTGAGAGTGTTGCGTAAACAAAAAACAAAAATTGAATATTTGACACTGATTATTACCTTTGTCACCCTTGCCTTCTTGTTTTATGGTTGTTCCAAAGATGAGTCTCAAAAAAAACCGGCCGTTAACGTCGGCGGCCAGGAAATTAAAATTGCTGTGAGCCTGGCCGACATGGAGAGGGACGGGAACCAGATCATTAAAAACATTATGTCCGGGCGCGCAGGTCAAAGTGAGCAGGGGAAACAGGGCGCCGGGCAGCGGCAGGGGCAGCAGCAAGGCCAGGAAGACCGGAAGACCGGTACAGACGGGCAAGCAGTCTTGCCGGTTCAAGCGCCTGGAGACCAGGGGGCGCAACAACAAGGGGGCGCAGGGAGGCAACGGGTGAATATTACGTGGCTCGATGCCAAAAATGATCCTGCCCAGCAGGAGAAGGACCTGGATCAACTGATCGAGCAGAAGGTCAAAGCCGTGGTCCTGCA
>JALHFC010000145.1 GCA_022839445.1 Pelotomaculum sp. | reverse complement strand
TTGATTTCAACAAAGGGAGCCTACGGGAGAGAATAAAGAAACAGTCCTACCTTTATAACATACTGTTATTGTCCTCACTGGAAGATTCGATGGAGATTGCCGAATCTATGCAGGCCAGGGCCTTTGGGAGCGGTAAGCGTTCCGTTTATAGCCAGAACATGTTTAGACCCAGGGATATCCTTTGTGTGGGGGGTAGCTTGCTGGCTTTGTTTGCCGCAATATGGGGTTTGCTATATGGGTGTGGTCAATACAACTTTTATCCGGAGGCGGATAATCTCATCAAAGACAGGGCAACATTCATTGTCCTGTCCGTTGTGTTTCTTTATCTGTCTATACCGCTTATTTTGAGCGAGGGGTGGAAGAATTGCCGCTTTTTAAAGTCGAAAATTTAACTTATTATTACCCTGAGACTGAAAAAGCCGCCCTAAAGAAAATAAATCTGGATATTGAGGAAGGGGAATTCATCCTGGTAGCGGGCGGTTCCGGTTCGGGCAAGTCTTCTTTTGCCAGGGCGCTGGCCGGACTGATTCCTGATTTTTACGGTGGCAGGATCGGAGGGGGGGTTTTTTTTAAAGGGAAGGATATTAGGACAATGGATCGCCGGAAGCTAGCCAGGGAAGTGGGCATGGTCTTCCAGGATCCGGAGAAACAGATAGTGCAGACCTATGTAGAGGCGGAAATTGCCTTTGGCTTGGAGAACCTAGGGCTCCCCCCCGGTGAAATGTTGCGCCGGGTTGCCGAGGTAATCTGTTTTATGAATATGACATCGGTCAAGGAGGCTTTTACGGCCAATCTTTCCGGTGGCCAGAAACAAAAGTTGGCGCTGGCTTCCGTTTTAGCTATGCAGCCAAATGTGCTTATCCTTGATGAACCAACGTCCCAGTTGGATCCTGTTTCAGCGGAAGACATCCTGAACCTGGCCAAGCGGCTTAATGAGGAAATGGGTTTTACGGTAATCATGATCGAACAGCGGCTAGAGCGATGTTTCCATTTGGCGGACCGGGTTTTGCTTATGGAAAAGGGCGAAATCATATGTGACGGAAGCGCGCAGGAAATAGCCCGTGAAACAATAAAAAAAGATGTGCCTTTTGTACCTCCGGTGGCCAGATTTTTTGCCGGCCTAAATACCTCCTTGGTACCTACTACGATAAAAGAAGGCAGAAAATTATTAAGGTCTTATCTTAATGAAAAAGTTTTTACCATTGAAAAACAAACAAGTTTAGAATACAAAAATCTAAAGAGCATAGTCAGCTTGAAAAACCTGTGGTTTGCTTATCCAGGGGGGCAGGAAGTTTTAAAAGATGTCAGTCTGGACATAAAAGAGGGGGAATTTGTGGCTATCCTGGGTGAGAACGGCGCGGGCAAGTCGACTATGCTAAAACACATTATTGGGATGTTTAAACCGGACCGGGGCAGGGTCCAGGTGTTGGGGAAAGACATAAACAAGAACGGTTTTAAAGAGATTAGAAAGTTTACTGCCTTTCTATCCCAAAATCCTAACGATTATCTTTTCCAGGATACTGTAGAAGATGAATTGCTTTTTACATTAAAAAACTATGGGTTAAAAGATTTATCCGTTGTCGAAGAAACACTGGAAAAGCTCCAACTGTTGAAATACCGTAAAACAAACCCCCGGGAATTGAGCAGTGGAGAGAGGCAAAGGGTAGCCCTAGCCTCGGTTCTGGTTACCGGACCAAGGCTAATTATCCTGGACGAGCCCACCAGAGGGGTAGATTTTCGCCTTAAGGCAGAACTGGGCAGGTTTTTGCAAAGGGAGGCGGAAAAAGGCAGCACAGTAATTGTTGTAACCCATGATGTGGAGTTTGCCGCCGAATTTGCCGCCAGAACGGTGATGATGTTTTCAGGAAGGATTGTCAGCGACGGAGAAAAGCACGATGTGTTAGGAAAATCCGTGTTTTATTCTCCTCAGATAGGAAAAATATGCCGGGGTATCTGCGAGGGAGTGCTTACTTTTGCCGAGGCGAGGGACAAAATATATCCTCTGATAGAGGGTAAGGCAACAGGAGAGAGCGCATGATGGGGACGAATTGGGGTTTTTACACGACACTGGCCGGCATTTTTTCTATTGCCTTACTCATGTTTGGCATGGAAAAAAAACGAGAGCTTAACGCCCGGCAGGTATCCATCATTGCTATGTTGGCTGCGCTGTGTGCGGCAGGTAGAGCGGTAACGGGTGTGGGCATGCTTTTCTTGCAGCCCACCATGTTTTTGGTGGAAATAACGGGTTTTGTATACGGGGCGCGAATTGGCTTTTTTGTCGGCGCCATGACCCCTTTGATTTCCAACTTCTTCGTTGGCCAGGGCCCGTGGACGCCCTGGCAGATGATTTGCTGGGGGATGGTAGGTGTTTCCGGGGCTGTAGTTAAGGTTTTGTTTCCCGGGGCGGGGAACAAAACCTTAACTGTTCTTTGCTTTTTTTGGGGCTATCTTTACGGCGCAATCATGGATCTTTGGCATTGGAGCGTTTTTATGCGCCCGTTGACATTAAAATCTTATTTTATTATTTGGGCGGCCGGTTTTAGCTTTGATTCCTTGCGTGCTGTAGGCAATCTGCTCTTTTGTGTTGCCCTGGGCCATCAGACGATAAAAATGTTGGGTTGCTTTCGCAAAAAAATGGATGTTAAGTACCTGGAAGAATTATAAGGGGGTAAGATGTTTTTGAAAACAAAAAAGATATTGCTGTACTTTTTGCCCGCACTATTCTTTTTCATTGTTATACAAGGGGTGTTTTTTGCTGAAAGTGCAACAGCCGCCTTCATGAAAACTTCAGTACTTATGAAAAAGGGGAAGCGTGCTTTGTCGAGCAGACAAAGGACGGAGGATATGTTTTAACTGGTTGGGTGGAATGCCCCCAGGAAAATACCGATGTCTTCCTCGCCAAATACGATAGAAGCGGCAACAGGTTGTGGCTGAAGACATACCGGGGCAATGGCTACAGCAACGGTCACTGTGTAAAAGAAGTGGACGGGGGCGGTTTTATTGTGGCCGGTGAGACAAAATCCGAGTACGGATTCGACCATGACGTATACGTTATAATGACAGATGAGAAAGGCGAACCGGTATGGGAAAAATACTTCGGTGGCGAGCGCTGTGACTACACTTGGTCTGTTCAACAGACAGAGGACGGTTGTTTCATCCTGGCCGGGGGAACGGAGTCCTTTGGCGCGGGGATATATGATGTTTACTTGATTAAAATAGATTCAGCCGGCAACAAGATCTG
>JALHFC010000144.1 GCA_022839445.1 Pelotomaculum sp. | reverse complement strand
ATTTGCGTCAACCTGCCGAAACCATGGGCAGTCATCTTCATCTGCCCGACCGGGTCATCTTTGTGGGCGTCGTACCCAGCGGAAACCAGCACTAACTCCGGGCGGTACTCCAGCGCCGCCGGGCGGAGGGACTGCTCCAGCACAAACTCGTATTCGGCATCACCCACTCCCTTTGGTAGCCCGACATTTATGTTATAGCCCTCTCCCTCCCCTTCTCCTACCTTTTCCGCCATACCGGTGCACGGGTAACTCCAGTCCCGGTGCACGGAAAAATACATCACAGAGGACTCGCTGTAGAATATGCTCTCCGTACCGTTGCCGTGGTGTTCATCCCAGTCGACGATCAACACCCTTTTCAGGCCATAGCGTTCCATAGCGTAGCGCGCGGCGATAGCTACATTGTTAAAAAAGCAAAAGCCCATTCCCTGCCCCGCCTTGGCGTGGTGACCCGGCGGGCGCGCCAGCACAAAGGCATTGTCCACACACCCTGCCATTACCGCATCTATTGCTGAAAAGACGCCGCCCACCGCTAGTAGCGCAGTGTCAAATGTTTCCCGGGAACCGGTATTGCCGCCGCCGAAATTACCCCCGCCCCGGGTAGAAAAATCCCTTACCTTTTCGATATACCGGACCTGGTGCACCAGCGCTACTTCAGATACGGCAGCCCGGCGGGGTCTGATTAAAACAAGCCTGTCCGTTATACCGGTTTCCTTTAAATGATTGTACGCCGCCGCTAGGCGAGCAGCGCTTTCTGTATAAGAACCGGTATCATGTTGCAGGTAACCATCGTCGTAAACAAGACCCGTCCTCACCTGTTCGCCGCCTTCCTAAAATTATTCATACCCGCTTAAGATTTTGAACGGAAAGCTAGTATCATATATTTATAACATTATTTAATGAAAAAATTAACATGGTTTTAACAAATAACTTCCTCTAAATATGGTAAGATACCAGGGGGTAGTTGTAAATGAGCCGGCTTGCAAACATTTTAGGAGTGAAGGTTATGTTGCATAAGAAAAAGGATGTTTTTTTTGAATACTTCATTTTAATTGCGAAAAATATCCACCTAGCTTCACAAGTTTTTAGGGAGGAAATGGGAAACCTGAAGGAGGCCGAGAGCTTTGCCATCAAGATTAAAACTTTGGAATCTATGGGTGATCAGTACACTCACGAGATTATACTTGCCCTAAACAGCACTTTTATTACTCCTCTAGAGAGGGAGGACATATTCGGGCTGACCATTAAGCTGGACGATATCCTTGACTTGGTCGAGGCCTGCGCCTGGAGTTTTGATCTCTTCAACGTTACCGAAGCGGATGAGTTCATGAAAATGTTTGCCAAAAATATTGAAATGTGCACCCAGGAAATAACTAACGCTATTAACTGCCTTGTTGCGAAAAAACTAAAGGAAATAGCCCGTCACACCCACAAGATTAACGACCTGGAAAACGTGGCCGACGACCTTTTGAGAGATAGCCTGAAAACCCTTTTTTCCACCAGCAACGACCCCATAGAAATCATCAAAAGGAAAGAAATATATTACATGATGGAAGAAGTATCCGACGCCTGTGAAGATGTTGCGGACATCCTAGAGGGGATCATCATGCGCAACTCATAAGGGGAGTTCAAATGATTGACTCATTTTTTATCCTTATCTCCGCCGTTGTTGTACTAGCGCTGACATTTGATTTTATTAACGGCTTCCACGATACGGCCAACACCATCGCTACTTCCATCTCAACCAAAGCCATGCCGCCAAGAGTGGCAATTGCCCTTGCTTCCACCATGAACTTTCTAGGGGCGTTGGCTTTCACGGGAGTCGCCAAAACAATCGGCGGCAAAATAGCCGACCCGCTGGAATTGGAATATGGGATGGTTATAGTTGCGGTAGCGCTGGTATCGGCCATCATCTGGAACCTGGTCACCTGGTATTTCGGTATACCCAGCAGTTCCTCCCACGCTTTGATTGGCTCCTTATCCGGCGCCGTGCTGGCGGCCGCGGGACTGCAAGCGGTAAATTTTGAAGGCCTCCTTACAATCTTTGAGGCCCTGATCCTTTCCCCGGTGGTAGCATTTACTGTTGGCTTTATGATCATGAGCCTAATCAAAACAACCTTTAAAAACAAACACCCGGCCAAGATGAACCGGAGCTTCCGCCTGTTGCAGATTTTTACCGCCGCTTGGCAAGCCTTCAGCCACGGCACCAATGACGCCCAAAAATCTATGGGTATCATTACCTTCGCCCTCGTGGCCGGGGGTTTCCAAGCCAGCCTTGATGTGCCCCTGTGGGTAAAAATTTCTTGCGCTTTTGCTATGGCTTTAGGCACATCTATGGGCGGGTGGAGGATAATTAAAACAATCGGCACGCGGATCATTAAACTTGATCCAGCCAGCGGTTTCGCCGCTGACTTCTCGTCGGCCACGATCATTATCGTGGCTACCTTGTTAAAATTACCGGTGAGCACTACCCATGTCATTTCTTCCTCTATTATGGGCGTGGGCTCGGCCAGGCGATTTTCCTCAGTCCGCTGGAGCACAGCGCAAAAAATGGCGGTAGCCTGGATGATTACAATGCCTATAACGGCGCTGGGCGCCGGCATCATGATGCTAGTTGTTTCAACTATGCTTTAACATATTTCCATGCATCTCCGCCAACTTAAGGTACCTGCCTACCGCCCCCCTGAACCTGTCCAGCTCACCTTCTTTTAGGCGCCTTACCACTTTTGCCGGGGCGCCAATGGCGAGCATACCGGCAGGTATTTCCCTTCCTTGCAGTACCATTGCGCCGGCGCCCACAACAGCCCCCGCGCCGACACGGGCGCCGTTTAATATTACAGCGCCCATTCCGATATAAGCGTCATCCTCGATTGTACAGCCATGTAATAAAACCCGGTGCCCGACAGTTACCCTGT
>JALHFC010000016.1 GCA_022839445.1 Pelotomaculum sp. | reverse complement strand
AAGGAAACAGACACCCGGGAAAGCGAAGAAATATTCGCCGTAGAAACGAATATTGACGACATGAACCCGGAAATATTCCCCTATGTTATAGAAAAAATGCTTAGCGCCGGGGCGAATGACGCGTTTTTAACACCGATTATTATGAAAAAAGGACGTCCCGCCAGCTTGATTACCGTGCTTTGTAGCGCCAAGGACTTGGACCGAATTGCGGAAATACTGTTTAGGGAAACTACAACTCTTGGAATACGCATCCGCAAAGAAAAAAAAAGGCGGCTAGAAAGAAAAACTTTCATAGTAAACACACCTTACGGCAAGATTAACATCAAAGCCGGATTTTACAGACAAGAAAAGAGACCAGTGCAGCTAGCGCCGGAATTTGAAGAATGCAAAAAAATTGCCCTAAAAACAGGGGCTCCACTGAAGGATATTTATAATGCAGCATTAAGGGCAGCCCAAGAAAACGGAGAAATTTGAGTTGTTTCAACAAGGCGGGATATCAAAAGATGGAAACGCGACAGCAACAGAAGTAAAACAAAACCAGCAGCGAAAAACAGCAGCGAAAAAAGGCGCCAATGTGGAGCGATTAAAATGTTTCACGTGAAACATTTTAATCGCTCCCTTCACCAAGGAGTAGTCCCACTATTCTCTTCAGGTCCTCCCCGTCAGAGAAGTCGATTTCCAGCCTTCCCGCTCCCCTTTGCTTTTCTTTTACCCTCACACCAGCGCTAAAATATATTTTTAACCTTTCCTCAGTCCTTGCTAAATATTGATTTTCAAGGACCTTTACTTTCTTTTCTTTTTCTTTGCCACCAATCATTTCCCTGGCAATTTCTTCCGCCTGGCGAACATTGAGTTGTTTCGCTACTATATTCGCGGCGGCATCCATTTGTTTGTTATCATCCTTTATTGCAAGCAATGCCCTGGCATGTCCTGCGCTAATTTTCCCGGAAGCAAGCATAACTTGTACTTCCGCCGGTAAATCCAGTAGCCTCACCGCATTTGCTATAAAAGATCGACTTTTCCCTACCTTTCCGGATACATCTTCCTGTGTTAGATCAAATTCCTCCATCAGTTGCTTGTACGCCAACGCTTCCTCTAAGGGGTTTAAATCCTCGCGCTGGATGTTTTCAATTAATGCGGACGCAGTCGCCTCCAGGTCTGGACATTCTTTAATTACCGCCGGAATTTTATTATACCCCAGGGCCTTACATGCCCGCCACCTTCTTTCCCCGGCTATCAGCTCATAACCGCCTCCACTTATGCTCCTCACTATTACAGGCTGGATCATCCCGTGCTCTTTTATGGAATCAGCCAACTCATCTAATTTTTCCTTGTCAAATATTTGCCTTGCCTGTCTTACCGACGGCCTGATTTCGTTAATTTCCAACTCCTTCAACCTATCCTTGCCTTGCCCCTCTACATCCACATCCGGTATCAACGCCAACAGTCCTTTTCCCAACCCCCTGCGTTTACTCAATTCCCAACACCTCTTTTGCCAGCTCCCTGTATACTTCCGCTCCCCTCGAACGCCGGTCGTAGACCATGACCGGTTTACCGTGGCTCGGCGCCTCACTCAACCTAACGTTTCTCGGCACGATAGACCTGTAGACCTTGTCGCGGAAATATTTCTTCACCTCGTCAACCACTTGAATAGCAAGGTTGGTCCTGCCGTCAAACATTGTCAGCAACACACCTTCCAAAACTATGTTTTCATTCAGGTGTTGTTGCACCATATTAAAAGTGTTCAACAATTGTCCCAAACCTTCCAGGGCATAATACTCGCACTGAATAGGTATAATCAATGAATCAGCCGCTGTGAGCGCGTTTATAGTCAGCAACCCAAGTGAGGGAGGACAGTCAATAAAAACAAAGTCAAATTCATCTTTTATTCCTTGAAGAGCTTTCTTTAAAACTTTTTCTCTTTCTTCTACGGAAACAAGTTCCACTTCCGCTCCAGCCAGTTCTATAGTTGCAGGCGCCAAACTAAGACCTTCCACCGCGCTGGGGACAATTATTTCCTGGAGCGACTTCCCATTGATTATAACGTCATAGATGCAATTTTCTAAACTGTCTTTGTCAACCCCCACTCCTGTTGTAGCGTTTCCCTGTGGGTCTATGTCAACCAGCAAGACCTTTTGTCCCATTATGGACAGCCACGCGCTTAAGTTAACGGCTGTGGTTGTTTTAGCAACACCTCCTTTTTGGTTAGCAATGGCAATTATTCTCCCTATCGTCCCCACCCCCTCTAAAATTATTTTGCCAATTTTACATAGTTCAACATTTGCTATTTTTGTTCCTGCATTTTCTAAACAAATTGCATCGCTTTACAAGTCAAGATCTTTTTACGTTTTAGCTGCCCGCATGGAAGTTCCCGGTGAATTCATTATAATTAAGAATTGCCTTCTCCGTTTAGTTCCATGGCTTCCTTCATTTGTTACCCATATTATTAGGAACGTCCCCCTTGATTTGGAACGTTCCCATGATTAGCGTCCCTGTGATTCCTTCTTATTTTTTTTAAAGTAATGGTTTCTTTTGTGGTACACCTGACCGGCGCGGGTATTTTTCTGGAGTTGGTTTTATTTTCTTGATTACTATCAGGTTTCTTTCGTCACCTATAAAAGGCAGCTTTATATTGATTATTTGGTCTACTTTTCCGCCTAGGACTTCTAAGGCCTTCCCAGTCGCTTCTATTTCTTCCTCTATTTCCGGACCTTTCATCGCTATAAAATGTCCGCCTACTTTTAGCAGCGGCAAACAGTATTCAGCTAAAATTGGCGCCCCGGCTACAGCTCTGGCTACTACCCTATCATATCTATCTCTTTGTCCCTTTACCCTGGCAAAGTCCTCTGCCCTGGAGTGGGTTGCCCCGATGGCTGCTAACTCTAACTCACCTATTACCTCGTTAAGAAATTCGACCCTTTTCCTAACAGCATCTATTAGGGTCACATTTATCTCCGGGCGGCAAATTTTAATTGGAAGGCCTGGAAAGCCGGCGCCCGTTCCCACGTCCAAAAGGCTGTCGAAACTTTGAAAACATTCAGTCTTAAAACATGTCAGGGAATCTATAAAATGCTTTATCGCCACCTCTTTTTCTCCTGTGATGGCAGTCAGGTTTATGTATTTATTAGTTTCTATCATGAGCCGGTAATATTTTTTAAATTGCCCTATCTGCTCACCCGTAAGCTTTATACCCAGCTCATACGCGCCCTTAACTAGAGTTTCAACTAAAATATACATTTTAATGTAATTTCCTTTTTTCACCCCGGCGTCGCTTTTGCTCCAGGTATATTAACAGTACCGATATATCGGCCGGGCTAACTCCGGCTATCCTGACAGCTTGTCCGATTGATCCGGGCCTTACTTTTTCTAGTTTTTCTTTAGCCTCAACTGAAATCCCCTTAACCTGCCCATAATCTATATCTTTAGGTAGTTTTTTTCCTTCCATACGTTCAAACCGTTCTACCTGGGCCTTTTGTTTCTTGATATACCCTTCGTACTTAACCTGTATTTCCACCTGTTCTTTAACTTCCTCAGGCAACTCGCCTTCATCCCCCGTCAAAAGCCTTAGCTCCTCATAACTTATTTCCGGGCGCCTAAGTAGACCTGCCAAAGAAATACCCTGTTGGGGCAACCCCGCGCTGCTTACTTTGGCCAAAATACTTTTTATTTTTTCAGTTACCGGCGCCATAGTCCGCTCCAACCTTTCCTTCTCCGCCTCAACAAGTGATTTCTTTTTCTCATACAACTGTAATCTTTCCGGTGTCACCAGCCCAATTTGGCAGCCTTTTTCAGTCAACCTCAGATCAGCATTATCCTGCCTTAAAAGGAGCCTGTATTCCGCCCTGGACGTAAGCATCCGGTAAGGTTCATCTATCTCTTTGGTTACCAAATCATCAATTAACACGCCGATATACGCTTCCGACCTGGTTAAAATAAAAGGTTCCTTCCCTTTAACATAAAGCGCTGCGTTTATACCGGCCATTATACCCTGTGCCGCCGCTTCCTCGTACCCTGAAGTGCCGTTGATCTGACCGGCCGTGAATAAACCTGCCACGTTTTTTAATTCTAAGTTTAGCTTTAGCTGTGTAGGTAAGACATGGTCATATTCGATGGCATAACCTATACGCATTACCTCTACTTTTTCTAAACCAGGTACCGTTCGCAGCATAGCCAACTGAATGTCCTCCGGCAGGCTTGTAGACATGCCTTGGACATACATTTCCGTTGTATTTTTGCCCTCCGGTTCAATAAAAATCTGGTGAGTAGGTTTGTCAGCAAAACGCACTACCTTTGTTTCTATAGACGGGCAGTAACGTGGCCCCCTTCCCTGGAAAACACCGCAGTAAAGCGGCGCCCTGTTTAAATTTTCACGGATGATCCGGTGTGTTTCCTCAGTTGTATGGGTCAGCCAGCAAGGTATTTGCTCCCTTTGTTTAATTTCAGATACAAACGAAAAGTTGCGCGTCTTTTCATCTCCCGGCTGAATGGTCATACGGCTAAAATCAATGCTTTTCCTGTCCACCCGCGCCGGCGTTCCTGTTTTAAAGCGGCCGAGTCCGATGCCAACTCTTTGGAGGCTCTCCGAAAGTCCTATTGATGGGTATTGCCCATTGGGCCCGCCTGGATAAGACAGGTCCCCGATAATGATCCTTCCTTTTAAATATGTCCCTGTAGTTAAAACCACTGCGCCCGCTTCAAACCTGGCCCCCGTGTTGGTAACTACAGCTATTATTTTCCCCTTTTCGACTACCACCTTTTCCACCATGGCCTGCTTCAAATCCAGCCCCGGCTGCATTTCTAATGTCATCTTCATACAGTCCTGGTACGCTCTTTTATCCGCCTGGGCGCGCAAAGCATGTACCGCCGGACCCTTGGCCGTGTTTAAAAGCCGCATTTGAACAGAAGCCCTGTCGGTATTAATCCCTATTTCCCCGCCTAGCGCATCCACTTCCCTCACCAGGTGCCCTTTCGCCGGTCCACCAACGGCAGGGTTGCACGGCATCATCGCAACACTATCCATACTTATCGTCAACACGCAAGTGCGGCATCCCATCCGCGCTGCTGCCAGCCCGGCTTCGCACCCGGCATGTCCGGCGCCCACAACCACAACGTCATATTTTCCCGCCAAATATTCCATCCAGGACTCACTTCCCGATACAAAAATCCCGAAAGATCCGATCCACCAATTCCTCTGTCACGCTCGAACCGGTTATCTCACCAAGCGCCTCCCAGGCAGATCTTATATCAATCGCCACAAGGTCTACCGGCGCCCCTTGATCTACTCCTTCCAGCGCTTCTCCTAAACAACGCGCGGTTATCTCCAATGCATTTTTATGCCTTATCTTTGTTACCAGCACCTCATCCTGGCCTGTTGCCTTCCCTTGCATAACCAAATCAAATATCTCTTTTTCCAAATGTTTTAGCCCGGTTCCTTCTTTCGCTGAAATCTTTATCACCGGTCTGCCGTTAGCCAGTCTTGTTACTTCCTCCACATTTATTAATTTTTCCTTAATGTCATCTTTGTTTATTAAAAACAAAGTATTCTTTTCCCTTACGCTTCCTACGATGTCCAGGTCCCCGTCCCCAAGACCTTTTTCCGCATCAAAAACCATCATTATTATTTGTGCCCTATCTACTGCCTCTTTTGTCCTTGCCACACCAATCTTTTCTATTACATCCTCTGTTTCACGTAACCCAGCCGTATCAATTATTTTTAAAGGAATCCCTTTGATGTTTATTACTTCTTCAATCATATCCCTTGTTGTTCCCGGCACATCGGTAACGATGGCCCTATTTTCCCTTAGCATTGCATTAAGCAATGACGACTTTCCAACATTAGGCATCCCTATAATAACCGCGCTGATACCCTCGCTATAAATCCTGCCCGCGTCCGCCTTCACAATCATTTCTTTTATTTCTTCCATTAAATCTTCACATAAACTCTTTATCTTTTCTACTGTTAGCTCTTCCAGCCCCTCCTCCGGGAAATCCACGTTTGCCTCTACCATGGCTAGTAAACTCAAAAGCCTGTCCTGCATGGATGATATTTTAGCCGACAAATCACCTTTCAATTGCGCGGCCGCTATCCTCAAGCCTGCCTCTGTCTTGGACCTGATCACATCTATTACCGATTCGGCTTGCGCCAGATCCAACCTGCCATTTAAGAACGCCCTTTTACTAAATTCCCCCGGTCCGGCCAGTCGCGCCCCACCGGCAATAACTGTTTCCAGCACCTTTTTTAAAGGCATGATTCCTCCATGGCAGTTGATCTCCACCACATCTTCCCTGGTGTAAGTGTTTGGCGCTCTCATATAACAAATCAAAACTTCATCAATAATATTCCCGCTTTGATCATAAACATGGCCATAAACAAGTTCACGGCTTTTTTTACCTGGCCAATCCTTCGATTTAACTTTAAATATACTTTTAGCTATTTCGACCGACTGCGGCCCGCTCAACCTCACTATCCCAATTCCGCCCTCTCCAAGTGGAGTAGAAATAGCGGCAATGGTGTCCCCTAACAATTTATTTCCCCTCCGGCATATGATTTTAAAACCCAGCAGCCTTCCGACCTGCTGGGTTTTTTTTACCTTTTTGGTGATATGACTATTTTGCGGTATGGCTCCTCCCCTTCACTGTATGTATATATATCATCTCGACCCTGTAGGGCGTTATGAATAATTCGCCTCTCTTGCGAGCTCATTGGCTCCAGCACAACATTCCTACCCCTTTGTCTCACCTTTTCAGCTAGTTTTTGCGCTAGCTTTTGCAATGTTTTTTCACGCCTGTTCCGGTATCCCTCAATGTCAAGGATAACTTTTTTCTTTGCTTCCAGTTTTTTATTTACAGACAAATTCACTAAATACTGTAGGGAATCCAATGTTTCCCCCCGCCTGCCAATCAGCATCCCCAAATCAGGTCCCGTCATATTTATAAATACACCATGTTCCTTTTCTACAATACTTATATCTGCTGTAATCCCTATTTTATCAATAATTTCCTTTAACAGATTATGTGCCTTTTCCGAAGGTCCTTCTTTTAACGTTACCTTAACCCTGGCTGGCTTTACCTTAATAAAACCAAAAAGTCCTTTGGATGGCTCCTCCAATACTTCTACCTCTACATTCTCCCTGTTTGCCCCAAGTTCTGTCAAAGCCGATTCTACGGCACTCTCTATAGTTTTACCTGTTTTTTCAACAACTTTCAACTCCCGCTTGCCTCCCCCTTTACAGCCAATGCCTGTTTGTTTATAAAATACTGTTGGATGATGCCGACTATATTGAACACAACCCAATATAATACTAATCCTGACGGTAACGTACTAGAAATCCATGTAATAAATAAAGGCATGGTGTATAACATCATTTTTTGGGTCGGATCGGAAGCTACTGTAGTCATTTTAGATTGCATAAATGTACTGACTCCTGCCAGAACAGGTAGTATAAAGTAGGGGTCCTTTGTACCAAGATGCACCCATATAAAGTTGGCGTGGGCTTCATTAATAAATGGAAAATTCAAAAGTGAGCGAAATAGCGCTATTAAAATGGGCATCTGGATTAATAAAGGTAAACACCCCGCTGCAGGATTTACGTTGTTCTCCTTGTACAGCTTCATAGTTTCTTCCTGCATCTTTTTAGGGTCTTTACCTTTCCACTTCTCCTGTATTTCCTTTACCTTTGGTTGAATTTGCTGCATAGCCAGCATCGATTTCATTTGTTTGTTTGTCAGTGGATGCAGCGCTATTTTAATAACTACCGTGAGCAAAATAATAGCAATTCCGTAACTTGGCACCTTTACCATCACGGTAAAATTGTACAATGTATTTAAAAGCCAAGTCATGCCATGCACAATTTGATTAAATATTTCCAAATCAAACAAAGCCCCCTTAATAAGGCATCCAACTTGTTTACCAACTTTTTTACCTGTTACTTATACAGGATCATAGCCTCCTGGATGGAACGGGTGGCACCGTAACAACCTTTTTATGGCTAACCAGGCGCCTTTTATTGCACCATACTTTTTTACGGCTTCTATCGCGTAATGTGAACACGTTGGGTAAAAACGGCAGGTAGGTGGTTTCAAAGGCGATATCAAAATTTGATATGCTTTAATTATTAGTATTATTAAACTTTTCAAGTAAATCTTTCCTTACTTAAATTTAGCTTTTTTTAACGCCGTCACCAAACATTCCGCGACCTGTTGGCATTTTAACCTCGTTGCATTCTTGCGCGCAACCAATACATAGTCATAACTTAGAGGTAATTTTTCTAAATTTAACCTGCACGCTTCTTTAAACAAGCGTCTTACCCTATTTCTCACCACGGCATTACCTATTTTTTTGCTGGCCGTAAATCCAAACCTGCTAACACCTAAATTATTAGTCTTATAATAAAATACCATACAGCTCATAACAACTTTTTTCCCGTATTTAAAAGTCAATTTAAAATCTTTATTTTTTTTTAAAGAAATAATTTTTACCATGTTCTTTCCAGCCGTCAAATCAAAATCCCCTGTACTACACGGTATATTTCGTTTACATACAGTTATAGAGGCCACTTATGTTCAGCGGCCTCATGCAGACAACCTTTTTCTTCCTTTTGCTCTCCTTCGTTTAATTATGTTCCTTCCGGCGTTGGTCGACATTCTTTTTAAGAAGCCGTGCATTTTCTTGTGTTTGCGTGCTTTCGGCTGATAGGTACGTTTCATGTTACACACATCCTCACTTTAAAAATTCTTTTTTAGCTACCAGTAGCTAAACACACACTACCCATTATATAGTAATCATTTTTCAACGTCAAGACAACCGTGTTGCCCGGTACAAAAAAGTAAGTTGATAACAAAAGCAAAATTTGCTATGATCTTTTCGTAGGATTAAATTTAACTAACAACCTGTATATTAAATTATTTTTAACCTGTTAACAATGGCAATTTTTTATATAATATAATATAACTCAGGTGGTTTGACATGCTAAAAAGCGATGTTAACGAACTTTGGGAACAATCCCTCAAAGTGTTGGAGAAAAACGTAACAAAATATTCTTTTGAAACTTGGTTAAAATCCCTAAACCCTCTTTATTGTCACGAAAACACCGTAGTCATAGAAGTCCCCAATAATTTTTCCCGCGGGTGGCTTAGTGATCGCTACGCCCCTTTACTTAAAAATGTTTTTTGTGATATTTTAAAGAAGGATATTGATGTTCAGTTTCTTCTTTCCAGCGAGATCCCCAATATCCAACAAGCCCATACGGAAAAATCCGATGATTTTAACCTAACACGTTTAAATCCTAAATACACTTTCGATACTTTTGTAGTAGGCAACAGCAACCGCTTTACCCATGCCGCCTGCCTGGCAGTTGCCGATTCACCGGCAAAATCATACAACCCTTTGTTTATATACGGCGGCGTTGGTTTAGGTAAAACACACCTAATGCACGCTATCGGCCAGCACCTCCAGGGCAATAACCATAAAATAAAAGTGTCATATTTAACCTCGGAAAAATTCACCAATGAGCTTATTCACTCTATCCGCGATGATAGCACGGTAGAATTTAGGAATAAATACCGTGGTTCAGACGTTTTACTTATCGATGATATCCAATTCTTGGCCGGCAAGGAGCGTACACAAGAAGAATTTTTCCATACTTTCAATACATTACATGAATCAAACAGACAAATAATTATATCCAGCGACCGCCCACCAAAAGAAATTCCCACACTGGAAGACAGACTCCGTTCCCGCTTTGAATGGGGGTTGATAACTGATATACAACCCCCTGATTTCGAAACACGCATCGCTATTTTACAGAAGAAAGCACAGCTTGAAAACTACACGATACCAAACGACACTATTTTTTTTATCGCCGATAAGATCCATTCAAACATACGTATCCTCGAAGGCGCCCTAATTCGTATCATGGCACATGCTTCCATTAACGGGGGAGAAATAAATCCCGAAACTGCCGCCCATGTTTTAAAAGATATTTTACCGGACCACAAACCAAGACCGGTTACTGCTGAACTGATCCAGGAAATCGTGGCTAACTTTTACAATATCAGGATTGAAGATTTTACTTCAAAAAAAAGGTCCCGCAGCGCGTCTTATCCGCGTCAGATTGCTATGTATCTTTCCAGGGAACTTACTTCCTTATCTTTGCCTCAAATTGGCGGCGCGTTCGGAGGTCGTGACCATACTACTGTAATATACGCTTGCGACAAAATACACAAGGAATTACAGGAAGACGTTAATTTACAGGAAGTTGTTAAAGGTTTAATTAACAGAATCGAGAATAATTAACAATGGCTGTTTAATAAAATGTTAGTTATGAAAACACCTAAAATTCTAAAATATTTCTTTCCTCATTTTTACTAACAACTTCGAATCATTAACGACACAGTCTTTTAAAGACTTATTCACATAAACACAGCACCTACTACTACTAACTAATTATTAACATAATAATAAATATATAAATGGGGTTTTTAATTATGAAATTTACCTGTATTAAAGAAGAAATTTTAAATGCCTTGCTTGTTGTTCAACGGGCTGTTCCTTCCAAAAACCCTTTGCCGATCCTAACCGGCATCAAGTTTAAAGCAGAAGGGGACAAGGTCTTTCTCACGGCCACCGATTTAGAAATTGGCATCCGCTGTTCTTTTCCTGCTGAAGTAATTGAAGACGGTGAATCTGTTATCCCTGCCAAATTAATTATAGAACTGATAAGGAGTCTCCCTGATTTACCTGTTTTTATCGAATCAGACCCATTCACCAATAGCGTCGAGATTAAATATGGACAGTCAAAAGCAAAGATCAACGGTTACCCGGCTGATGAGTTCCCTGATTTTGTTTTAACGTCCGGTGACTTGCATTTTAACATGCCGGGCGATGTTTTAGCGGAAGCCTTGCGACAAGTTATTTTTGCGACAGCGGCAGATGAAAACCGCCCGGTATTTACAGGCGTTCTTTTAGAAATTGAAGAGAGTTGCATCCATTTGGTAGCTACCGACACCCACCGTTTAGCATGGCGAAAGATTTTAATGGAAACCTCCCTAGGTTCAAATATAAAATTTATTATTCCCGGAAAGACTCTTAATGAATTGGTTAAAATTATTGGACCTGAACAAAAAGTAGATTTAACATTTACCGAGAACCAGGTATTATTTAATACGGATAACACCTTGGTAATCTCACGTTTAATTGGCGGTGAATTTCCTAAATACAAAATGGTCGTCCCGGGGGAATGTATTTCCAAAATCCGTATTAACACTAGTGAATTACAAGACGCAACGAAAAGAGCCGCCCTTCTTACCAATGAAGGTGCGCCAATAGTTAAAATGCAGATCACCGACGACACACTCATTGTTACATCTCATACAGAAGCAGGTCACGTCCACGAAGAATTAAAAACTTCCCGTGATGGTGAACAGCTCCAATTTGCTTTCAATGCGAGATATCTAAACGATATTTTAAAAGTAATCGGAAGCGAGGAATCTTATATAGAGTTTACCGGACCACTTAGTCCTGGAATAATCAAGCCTGTTTCCGATGTGGAATATATTTCCCTGCTATTGCCGGTGCGCTTACGTGGAGATTGAATTTAAAGGAGTGCGAATTTTTGCTTCTAAAGCGCCTGGAATTGAATAATTTTCGAAATTACGGCAAGCAGGTGATAACACCGGACCCGTTGTTTAATATTATTACCGGTGTCAATGCGCAGGGAAAAACAAATATTCTGGAATCAATATTTATTGCTCTCACGGGAAGATCATTCCGTACTGTAAAAGAAAAAGAGATAATTAGCTGGGAAAGTAATTTTTCTTATATAAAAGGGCTGTTTGAAACAAAAGGCCGCAGTGTAGAAGTCAAGGTGTTACTGCAGCCTGGTAATAAAAAAATTGAGGTAAACGGGGTTTCGACCCGTGGTTATCCGATGCAGTGGCCTGGTGTCGTACTATTTACACCGGACGATATGATCATGATCAAAGGGTCGCCCCAGGAAAGGCGGCGCTTTTTGGATTATGAGATTGGTCCTTTTAAAAATCAATACAGCCACTTTTTAGGTCTATACAATAGGGTGCTTTTTCAGCGCAATAAACTATTAAAAGAGATCAGGGATAGAAAAAATAAAAACAGGTCACTGGATGTATGGAACGAACAATTATGCCGTTATGGCGCCAAGATTATCTCTATGAGAATGGATTTGTTAAAAAAAATGGTTCCCACCACGCGCGGCCTGCACCGTATTTTTACCGGCGGTGCGGAGGAAATTGACATTCGTTATATCTCGTCGATAGGGATAAAAAACCACGCCGGTGAAGAAGAAATATACAGCCAATTTAGAAATTCTTTAAAAATTATTGAAGATGATGAAATAAGCCGCGCCCACTCACTTATGGGACCGCACAGGGACGATCTTTTAATTCTGATCAATGGATCGGATGCGCGTATATACGGCTCACAGGGTCAACAGCGCACTGTTGTCCTTACCCTGAAAATAACACAAATTAAGCAATGGAACAAAGAGATGGATGAATACCCGATCCTGATCCTGGACGACGTCATGTTTGAGCTAGACAGCAACCGCAGACAGGAGTTGTTGAAACATGTAAGTGGCCTGGCGCAAACTTTCGTGTCTTCCAGCGGGGAGGAAAAAATTAATTTTATAGAGGGGTACACAAAAAAAATCTTTAAAGTAAAATCCGGTAAGATCATTGATATTTAGGAGGTAAAAATTATGTTTTTACACGTTGGCAGAGATGTGGTTGTTCCAAAAAAAGATGTAGTGGCAATTCTAGATGTGAAAACTACAAAGGCGCCTATCACAAAGGAATTCATAGAAATTGCCACTGATGAGGGATTTATTAAAAAAACTCATCACAAAAACAAGATTAAGTCATACATCGTCACTGAATATGAAATTTTTCAGTCTCCTATTTCGTGTATAACCCTAAAAAAGAGGGAAGAAAGCAAAATTTAACTGATATACTTTAGAATTTATTGTAAACTTTGAGCTTATGTGGTATAATTAACTTTCAGTAATTTTAGCTTTGAGGGGGTATTTAAGGGTTTGAATGACGGTACCGTTAATAATCGCTACGGGGCGGAAGAAATTCAAATACTAGAGGGTCTTGAAGCTGTCAGGCGCCGGCCCAGCATGTATATCGGCAGTACCAGCCAAAAAGGCCTGCATCACCTTGTTTATGAAGTGGTGGACAACAGCATTGACGAGGCCATGGCAGGATTTTGCGATAAGATAGAAGTAGTTTTAAATAACGATGATTCCGTGACGGTTACCGATAACGGGCGGGGGATACCTGTCGATATCCACCCTAAAGTAGGCCGCCCGGCAGTAGAAGTTGCGCTAACCATGCTTCACGCCGGCGGTAAATTTGGCGGCGGCAGTTACAAGGTTTCCGGGGGATTACACGGTGTCGGCGTTTCCGTAGTAAATGCTCTTTCTCTATGGCTGGAAGTCGAAGTAAGGAGAGACGGTTTTGTTTATTTTCAAAAATTTAGCCGTGGTGTTCCGGTAACAGATTTAAAGAAAACAGGCAAGTGTAAAAGCACCGGCACTAAGGTGAGCTTTAAACCTGATCCGGAAATTTTTGAAGAGGTTGTTTTTAACCTTGACACGCTTGCCCACCGTTTAAGAGAACTTTCTTTTTTAAACATGGGTGTTAAAATTGTTCTCAAAGACCTGCGTACCGGTCAGGAAGTAACATACCAGCATGATGGCGGTATCAGAGACTTTGTCAAGTACCTGAATAAAAATAAAGTGCCTTTGCATAGTAAGCCGATATACTTTCAAAAACAACGTGATCTTGTTGTTGTTGAGGTATCATTGCAGTATACCGATTCTTACAGCGTCGATAATATTTTTTCTTACGCCAATAACATCAATACGGTAGATGGCGGCACCCACGAGGCCGGTTTTAAAGCGGCTCTCACCAGGGTTATAAATGACTACGGGCGCAGGTATAACTTGCTAAAAAACGGCAGCGCCAATCTCTCCGGTGAGGATATTAGAGAAGGTCTGACATCGGTTATCAGCGTAAAAGTACCGGAACCGCAATTCGAGGGCCAGACAAAGACAAAGCTTGGTAACAGTGAGGTAAGGAGCATAGTTGACCTGGTGGTCGGCGAAGGCTTAAGTATTTTCCTAGAAGAAAACCCTGCTGTAGGAAAACGAATCATTGAAAAATCTCTTACCGCCTCGCGGGCCCGCGAAGCCGCACGCAAAGCCAGGGAATTAACCCGGCGTAAAAGTGCTTTGGAAAGCTCGGCACTGCCTGGAAAACTCGCTGACTGCTCAGAAAGGGACCCGTCCGTTTCGGAGTTATACCTGGTGGAAGGAGATTCCGCCGGGGGTTCTGCTAAACAAGGGAGGGACAGGCGTTTTCAAGCCATACTTCCTTTGCGTGGTAAAATACTCAATGTGGAAAAAGCAAGGTTAGATAAAATCCTGGCCAACGAAGAAATCCGGGCTATGATTACAGCCTTGGGAACAGGTGTCAGCGAAGATTTTGACATTTCAAAGGCCAGGTATCACAAGGTAATCTTAATGTCTGACGCCGATATAGACGGCGCTCACATCAGGACACTGCTGCTTACATTTTTCTACCGTTATATGCGTCCCCTGGTGGAAGCGGGATATATTTTTATAGCTCAGCCTCCTTTGTACAGGGTGAAGAAGGGGAAAACCGAGAATTATGTTTATAACGACGCTGAACTGGAGAAAGTGCTAAGCAAGATCGGCAGGCAGGGCGTAACCCTCCAGCGCTACAAAGGCCTTGGAGAAATGAACGCCACACAGCTTTGGGAAACAACCATGAATCCTGAAACCAGGACGATAATGCATGTAAACCTGGAAGACGCGATGGAAGCGGACGATATTTTTTCGATGTTAATGGGAGACAGGGTAGAGCCCCGCCGCAAATTTATCCAGGAAAATGCGCGCGCCGTGCGAAACTTAGATATTTAGCCAGCTTTAAGCTTAATAAAAAGAGCCCTTGCCTTTTTAAAGGAAGGGCTCTTTTGTGATTAAACCTTAAATTGATCCACTGAAATCTGCAATTTATTGGCAATATTGGCTAGTTCTTGTGTTGCTGTTGCTATCTGCTGAATAGCCGAGTTGACTTGTTCATTGCCGTCTAAAAGCTGGTTAGTCCCCTCACTAGTTTGTTTGGAACCCTTGGCTATTTCTTCAACCACATCGATACTTTTATTTACAGCTCCAATAATACCTTTTAAGGCTTTGCCGGCATTGTCGGCCAGCATAACTCCTTCGTTCACTTCTTTCGTGCCGTGTTCCATGGAAGAGATAGCGTTGTCGACACCGCCTTGAATGTGGTTAATTAACTGGCTAATTTCCTTCGCGGCGTTGGCCGATTGTTCGGCAAGCTTGCGTACTTCTTCGGCATCTTTGTAGAAAGATCACCTAGGTTTTTAACAGCCTTTTGTACTTCAATTGTAGATTTAGAAATAGAATTAATCTTTTCTACCGTTTGTTGCACCGCTTTATCTCCCGATACGGCAACATCTACTGCTTTCCTGGATTCACTCGCCGCTGTATCAGCATTTTCCGCGCCTTTTTCAGCGGTTGCCGCTACTTCATTGGTCGTACTCGCCACCTCTTCAATAGTTGCGCTGACCTCCTGGCTAGAGGCGGCCAATTCCTCGCTGTGGGCGGCTAATACTTGCGCGTTTGTAATCACTTCGGAGATAAGCGCGCGCAATTGAGCCGCCATTTTGTTTAAGGACAAGGCCAGATCACCTATTTCGTCAGATGACCGGACTTTTATTTCCCCGGTAAAATCTCCCCGGGAAAATCTCCCCGGGCGAACTTGTCTGCGCCGCCTACCATTGCCAGAATAGGATTCCTGATCGACCTGGTAATAAAGAAGGCCATGACGGCGCCCGCGAGCAAGGCGATAATACTGAATACGGTTGAATTGTTTATGACTCTGTGGCAATTAACGTCGGCCGATTCCATGTCGTCATTAAATATTTTTTCGTCTCTGGTGACCAGCACTCTTAGTATGTCTGTAAGCTGGCCGGTTATCGGGACAAGGTCGCCGGCTATCTTTTCCACCTCTTTTTGCACCGCCTGTATGGCCGCGGCGTCCTTTTGTTGGTACCTCTTTTCAATGGCGGGAATCAAATCATTTACAATACCCTTGTTATAAAAATCGGTTATATCCA
>JALHFC010000367.1:568-1065 GCA_022839445.1 Pelotomaculum sp. | reverse complement strand
CTTTTGTCATTTGTCCCCATTGCCTTCAAAATGCCAAGCTGGCGAGATTTTTGAATGGCGATTATAGCCAGGACACTGGCAATGCCCAGGGTAATGCTGAGCAAAACGAAAAACTGGATCATAAAGGACGAGGTGTCCTGCGCTTTCAGGCCGCTCAGCAACTCTTTGTTTCTTTCCTGCCAGGGCTCCACCTTCACCTGGCTGAACCGCCCCCTTAGGTTTTCGGCCAAACTGTCCGCCACAAACACGTCATGCACCTGGATCTCTATCGCCGAGATGCCGGTGATGTCTAAAAAGGTCCGCGCCCGGTCCAGAGCCATCACCACCATATTATTGGCCGCCGACGTTCCCAGGTCGAATATGCCCTGGATGTAAAAATAATCGCCCGAACCCTTTTGATTTCTAAGGTAAAACGTGTCGCCCACCTTGAGGCCCGACTTTTCCGATGAGGCCACGCCGATCATCACGTTGTTCCCGCCCGGCTTAACGCTGCCGCT
>JALHFC010000367.1:0-452 GCA_022839445.1 Pelotomaculum sp. | reverse complement strand
ATCATCTATAGCCTCCCCGCCTATCCCCAGGGGCCGCGGGGCTGATAAGGGCGGCGCCACGGTAATATGCGGGGAAGAGCCGATAGTGCGCTGGATGAGATTTCTCTGCAGCCCGTCCATCAGTGATATCAAAAAAACCTGCACGGCCACCCCGACGGCGATGCCGAGGATAATCAGCGCCGTCTGCGACTTGCCGTGCATCAGGAACCTGCAGGCGACCATGAATTCGTAAGTATTAAACCGCATCGGTCAGGACCTCCCGGCCGAGGTGTACTTTAAAGTCGCCCGGTTTTTTTGCCGGATCCAGGATCACGGTTCCTTCCGGAAGGTTTTCAGCAATAACCCAGCGCTCACCGACACTGCGGTACGTGGCCGGTGTTTTTACGGCTTTATTGTCTTTTAAGACCCACACAAACGCTTCTTTTTCCGTAAAATCCACAAATTGCTTAGGT